>JAADJB010000018.1 GCA_013151035.1 Gammaproteobacteria bacterium | reverse complement strand
CTGGCTGAACCCGGAAAACCAGAGCCTGGAGGACACCGAAATTAAAGATAAAGCAGCATAGAAAATTGGACAACTATCTTGACAAACGTCGGTCCCCTACTGCTGAGTGAAATTCAATAACTTCCTCAATTATATCGCCTGTTTCCTGCCAACAAACCCAGTCCGGCCAGGAACAGACCCAAAGCCGGAGGAATCGGTGTAGCAAGCAACGGCACCTCACCTGGAGTCGGGATCGATGAAAGACTGAAATCCAGACTATTATCCTGACTATCGGTCAGATAGATATCACGCACCAGACTTTGACCCGCCATCGTATCGGGTGCAGGCAGGTTCTCACCAAAAAACTGTGCCGAGCTGAAATCACCGTAACCAATGGCATCCCATATCTGCGATGAATCCCTTAACAGCAATGAATCCGGGCCATTTTGCAGATCAATAGAGGCTATCAGATCCGCATTGGCGACCTGTGTACCCCCACCACTCATATTATCAGCGATAACAAAGACACCATCCGCTGGAATCACCCCGCTCAATTCAACATTAAGGTAACTCGACCCATTACTGCCATTAATCGCCTCAAGATAGAGATCATCCAAAGACATCCCTGGTGAACCATAGAGTTCAACAAAGACACGCCCCGAATCCGAGCCAACAGCATCATAAAATAACTCTGATATTAGAATATTCGCCCGAACGGGTGAAACTGAAAAACCGACTAGTAAGGTAGCCGTACATCCACATACTCGCATCCACTGCTTCATTGTATTTATCCTTTTAACATCCATGTATCACAATCCATGTGATTACTATCCTTGTAGAAACTATCCCTGGCTTATCTCTTTAATCCGTTAAAGAAAAAAATAAAAAATTGTAAAAATGCCTTGGCAGACTCCATTGCTAAAGGGTATTTCCATATCTAAGGAGTCCTTTCAACCCTTCAAGGCATTTCCACAACATAACTAAGCGTGAGTAATAATAGACAAAGACAAGGAGAATGTAATTAGTATAATTCTGATTATTTTGTAAGAATATTCTTACACGGCAATCAATAAACCATTAACAAGATGTTAATCACCAAAAGAATAGCACTGATCATCTGCCAGGTACGCACCGGATTACGCTTTATAAGAGGGACATAATCTTTCTTCACCAGCGATGAATCGGCATGATTTAGCGCATAAACAAATTCAGATAAGAGAGAAAAACGATTATCCGGATTAATAAGCACAGCTTTTTCAATCGCCTTATCGACCCAGATAGGTATCTCCGGATTAAAATGCTTAATAGAAATATAATTCACACGCTTGATATTACGCGCCGTCATCTCCTTGCCGTAGGGCAAATGCCCGGTCAACATCTCATAGGCAATGATTCCTAATGAATAAATATCGGAACGATTGCTTCCTGGATTACCCACATGATATTCAGGCGCCGTATAATTAATCGTGCCCAGGATATTATTCACTTCGATAGGCAGCATAATCTCTTCAATACCAGCAATCTTGGTGGAACCAAAATCAATAATCTTTAAGGTGTCATGCTCATCAATGAGTATATTTTCCGGTTTCAAATCCTGGTGAATCATTTCCAGGCGATGAAAGCTACGCAGCCCACGCGCAATCTGTTCAATAAAGGCGCGCACCTGACTCAAAGAGGGTCGCGCATTATCATCCAGCCACTGACGCAATGAACACCCTTCAATGTATTCGGTAATATAGTACAGCGCGGTACGTCTGCGTTTAATCTCCAACACCCGCAGCACATGAGGGTTATTAATTCTTCTTCCAGCCCATTCCTCATGCAAGAACTGATTGATATATTCCGGATCATCCAGATAATTCACCGAGGGTGCCTTCAACACCACCTTGTCACCGGTATCGCTATCCTCAACCAGATAAACCTCAGTACGTTTGTTTGAAAACAGATGGCGTAACACTTTGTAACCATCCAGTATCAAACCGGGTTCCAGTGGGGGCGGAAATGGAAGCTCGGTCAACTTTTCATAAAACTCATTTTCATTTTCGCTAGGTAAATGCGTTACCTCGATAATCTGGCAGGTCAGATTATCATCACTCTTATTGAGCAATGCCTCTTCAACAATCTCCCTGGCGGCAATCTCGGGTTTATGCTGATAATCCTGCAGAATCGACTTAATCATGCTATCGGCAATAAATTCATACACACCATCTGTCAACTGAATAAAGACATCACCGGTTTCAAGCGACAAGGTTTTGTAGTCAATATCAACCCGCAGATCAATACCCAATGCACGCGATAGATAGGTCTTTTCATCACTTACAAAAAAACGATGATCCTGGGTGAGTTGCTCCAGCTCATTATTGCGTAAACGATAGATACGGGTATCACCCACATGAAAGATATAAGCCGTGTTGGACTTGAAAATCAAAACACTCAGGGTAGTCACCATCCCCTTATGACTTTGATATTCACGTTGCCCTTGTCCATGCAGCCAGCGATTGAGCGCGGCAAGGATCTTCTGACCAGAGTTCTTAACCGACCAGGTCTCCGGCGTACTGAAGTAATCACTCAAAAAGCTCTTAACACAGGTCTCGGATGCCTGCTTGCCATTATCACTGGCACTCATCCCGTCAGCAACAACCACCGCAATACCCTTGGTCGTTAACAAGGGCTCATCAGGCACCAATACACCACAGGAATCCTCATTTTGCGGTTTTATCCCGGCAACACTGTAATGGCCATTTATGATTTCTAATGATGGAGTCATTGCTTGATTATATACTAAGCAACCTAATCAACCTCAATCATCTGCACAGTACCATCCGGCATAATCTCTGCCATCTGCTCTTTCGGATCTTCCAGCAAGAATGCAATCAATAGAAAAACCACTATAGCAAAGACCGCGATCACCATAAAAAACACATCGGTTGCAACAAATGACAACACCGTCAGGAAGGTAACGGCACCCACATTACCGTAGGCGCCTGTCATACCGGAGATCTGCCCGGTTAAACGACGCTTGACCAAAGGGATAATGGCATAAACCGCCCCATTGCCCGCATTAACAAATAATGAACAGAAGACAACAGCGCTAATCGCCAGTGACAGACTCCATTCACTGGTTATCAGGCTCAGTAGATAATAGCCTACACCCACTCCAGCCATGAGAATAGTTAGCGTTATCTTACGACCAAAGCGATCACTAAACCATCCGCCAGCAGGACGCATAATCAGATTCAGTCCGGCAAAAACCGAGGCAACCAGCCCGGCCTGCACAGCAGACAGGTTAAAGGTATCCATAAAGAACAAAGGCAGAATAGAAACCACCGCAAGCTCAGAACCGAAGGTCACCATATAGGATAAATTCAACACCGCAACTTGCTTGAATTTATAACGTTCAATTTCAGGCACCTGCTCAGTAAAGACATGCTTGTTAATCTGGTAGATACGGATAGTCTGAAAGACATATAAACTCACCAGAATAACGTAGATTATCGTTGTCACACCTTCACTTAACATCGCCAGATTACCAGGACTTAACTTCCAGGTGAGTACCGCCAGTGCAGCATATAACGGTATATTCATCACCAGGTATAAAAAGAAATCAAACCTTGAGGTAATCTCCAACGCACCATTTTTCTTTGGCTTGAAGTAGGTTGATCCCTTTGGCGTATCGCTGACACTAAAGAAATAAACCGCAGAGTAAATTAATGCGACCACACCCGTGCTACCGACCGCCCAACGCCAGCCATCATCACCACCAAACATCAATGCCACTGTCGGCAATAGCACCGCAGCACCCGCCGAACCGAAATTACCCCAACCACCATAAATGCCCTGCGCCAGACCAATCTGTTTTGCTGGAAACCATTCGCCGATCATGCGTGTGCCGATAACAAAACCAGCACCCACAAAACCTAGCAGGAATCGCATCAAGGCCAATTGCTCATAATCCTCCGCCATAGCAAAACCAAAACAGAGAAAACTGGAAACAAACAACAACATGGAAAAGATACTGCGGGGGCCAAAGGCATCAACCAGCATGCCAATAATAATTCGGGCAGGGATAGTCAATGCCACATTTAATATCAGCAAGGTCTTGATCTGCTGCGTGGTCAGCCCCATTGAGTCACGCATCATTGCTAATAAAGGGGCATGATTAAACCAGACAAAAAAACTGATAAAAAAGGCCATCCAGCTCAGGTGCAGGATGCGCATCTTGCCATTAAATGAGAATAGATTTAGCCTGCTTGTATCAATCGACATCTTCTTGTTCCTGTAAACTCAAGTCTTCACGATATACCCAACCTCATGCAATGCCTGTGCCAATATCGCAACATATTGAATACAATAATATAAATAAGGTTTTAATACCTTAAAAATAAGATGTATGCACAAGCCGGGTGCGCTATTACATTAGAACACCCTTATATCACTCATTCTGGTGCAAGGGTAATTTCATGGCTATTTTCATGCGATGAATGAGTGGGTTATACTCCCTATACGAACCATGACAACATAAAACGATTAAAGCGAGATCATCATAAAGCTTAAACAAATACTGATCATTATATTTATAACCCTGTTGTCTGGATTCCTTATTCATCAATCACTGGGGCCACCCGTTGCACCCATGAGCGTTGAATTGAACTCATCCTCAGCGCTACTGGATCACTCGGTTTCATTTGATAAGCAAGTCAGTCCGATACTGGAACGACGTTGTATCGTCTGTCATGGTTGCTATGATGCCCCCTGTCAGCTTAAGTTATCCTCCAGCGAAGGTCTACGGCGTGGTGCCAGTGAAGAACGCATCTATAACCCTGAGCGCATCAATTCGATACCGGCGACACGCTTGTTCATTGATGCAAAAAATAGCGCTGAATGGCGTTCACTCGGATTTTCTTCAATACTTAACGAAGGCTCACAAAATGCCGAAGACAATCTAAAAAACTCGGTCATGTATCACCTGTTACGACTAAAACAACAACACCCACAACCGCGTGAGGAAAAACTACCGGATAGCTTCACGTTGGGACTTGATCGAGAACAAACCTGCCCAACACTTGAAACCATCGAGGACTATTCACAACAACACCCCCTGTGGGGCATGCCCTATGCCATGCCAAACCTGTCTGACACAGAATATAAAACGCTAACCGCCTGGATTGCACAAGGGGCCCCGACACCAGAAGCGCCAACCCCCTCCGCTACCGTTGTACCACAGATCAAACAATGGGAAGCGTTTCTGAATCAGACCTCCAATAAACAACAACTGGTCAGCCGTTATCTCTATGAACACCTGTTTCATGCCCATATTCACTTTGCCCTATCCCCTCAACGGGAGTTTTATCAACTGGTACGATCCAGCACACCCACGGGAGAACCCATTAATGAGATCCCGACCTTACGTCCCTATGACGACCCAGGTAATGCCCCCTTCTATTATCGCTTACTCCGCTATCATCCTGTCATTGTCGCCAAGAATCATATTGTCTATGAATTTTCTGATAAACGTATGCAGCGTTACAGAGAACTTTTCCTGAGCCAGGATTATACCGTCTCAAAACTACCCTCCTACGCGATAAGTATTACCTCCAATCCATTCAAGGTCTTTTCCGACCTGCCAGCAAACTCACGCTATCGTTTTCTACTGGATGACGCACATTTTTTCATCGAGGGTTTTGTTAAAGGCCCCGTTTGTCGGGGGCAGATCGCGCTTGATGTTATTGAGGATCAATTCTGGGTTATGTTTTTTGATCCCAGGCAGGCAATAATCACCAACAATGAGCAATTCATCGGAAAAATGGTCAATGAACTACAGTTGCCCGAAGATGAAAACAGTAACCTGGATCTACTGCGTATATGGACCGATTACTGGCAAGGGCAAAGACGCTATATGGAACACAAACAAGCCTGGTTCAAGACCATCGGTACCCACAAACTGGAGCATGCCATGAATTACATCTGGGATGGCGATGGCAAAAACCCCAATGCCACACTCACCATCTTTCGTCACTTCGATAGCGGTTCAGTCGCCTACGGACTGGTTGGAGACGACCCGGAGACGGCATGGATCATTGATTACCCGATGTTTGAACGTATACATTATTTACTGGTTGCCGGATTCAATGTCTTTGGCAACCTCAGTCACCTGATCAGCACACGAATTTATATGGATTTTCTACGCATGGAAGGCGAAGATTACTTCCTTGCCTTTCTCCCTGTCCATCACCGCAAAGAGATTCGTGATAGCTGGTATGCAGGACAACGCAATAGCATTGAAACATTATTTTCTGCCCCGCAGGAATGGTTAAACACAGAATCGGTAGTTGGTTATCAAACCGAAAATCCACAAAAAGAATTATACCAATACATTAGAAACAGGGTCTCCCGTATAGCCCCACTGGCAAAAAGCATGAATGATTGTGGGCGCATCAACTGCAAAAAGCCATCATCCATAACATCAACAAAAGATGCCGACCGCGCAATGAAAAAGATCGCACGACTACAAGGTGAACGCCTGCACGCATTCCCTGATGTCGCCTTTATCCGCGTAACCACCGATAATCCAGAGGATCATTTTGCCTATACCCTGATTCGTAACAAGGCCTACAAAAATGTCACCTCATTTCTTGCCGATGAACATCAACGTGATCGTGCCGATATTAAAAAAGACACCATCACAGTAACCAAATGGCTGGAAGGTTCATACCCCAATTTCTTTTTTTCCGTTGCGCTATCAGAGATTGAAGAATTCACAATCCGCTGTGCCTCTATCAAGACGCCAGCCGATTATGAAAAATTTGTGAGTCGCTATGGGGTAAGACGCAGTGATCCTGACTTCTGGAAATTCGCCGACTGGTTTCAGGATGAATACAGACAAAACAAGCCCGTATTATCCGGATTATTTGATTTGAACCGTTATAATAATGATTAGGGAACTGCTAGGTTTGCTATTATTACTATTGTTCTAATAGCATCTTAGGTGGATATGGATATTTAAAGGATGTAGATGCGATAATGACTCAAATCAATTCAAAGCAGACCATGTCATTTTTTATGCTCCTATTGGAGTTAAAATTCCCTTTCTTCTTTAATTTTATCCTCCTCTATGTGGTTGCTTAGGTAATCAATGAATTTTCCTAGCCATGATTGGATTTTGATGGATGGCTCTTCCGATATCCACTGTCTAACTGAATCACGAATTTTAGACAGGTGGTTACTCTCATGCCCAATCCAGGTTCCCATATGAAAATGTATGAACAAACTACCCACCATTTTATCATCATTGAAAAACTCTTCGATAATCAATCGCGTTAATTGACCACCATCATTCTGATCTACAGTTTTAGGTAAAATGTCTCGTATTAGCCAGAATCTTTCTTCTCTATCTTCATTGACCCAGTTTATGATTTCTTCTGCAGGCATGTAGCTAATGGCTCCTCTTTTTGGTTTGCTTTCATATCCGGTATCACCCAGCCAGTAAATCACTTCATAATGATTCATGATCTCTGAAGCCAATATATCAGTAACAATTTCCCAAGATTCATGTGGGTATAAAACAACAATTTTATCGGCAACCTTTGTGATGTAATCCGAATGACTATAACGTGAAATTGCTTCCATATTAGTTAAAATTTTAGCGAGCAATTCAATGCTTCGATTAGGGTGTTTTTTAAGAAATACTTCAGCAATTATGTTCCAATAGTATTCATACATCTGATCTTTATTTTTAGTCAAAAGAGTGGCTGTGAGGACATCAAATACCATTTTCTCTGGAAACTCACCGGAAGATTCTTTATCAAAATAATAATTTTGAACAAGCTGCGTACAGATAATTGCTGATGTATTATCATTATACTTCAGGAGTGTAATAATAATTTCTTGAAAAAAGTCATCTTCAATATCACTAAGGCGCTTCCCAAATGAAAATCTATCAAATGCAATGGATGTTAGCTCTCCTTCCCTTATTAAAGTAAGCATGTAGCGCAACATTGATTCGGTGAAACCGGAACGTATGATGCAATCTACTGCAATTTCTCGAAGATCTTTATTGTGTAATAAGCAATTTAATCGTTCTTCCCAGCGCACAGCATCATGTGTGCGAAGGCCAGCCAAATAACCACCAATAAAGATGCCATTAATATCATTACTTTTTAATTGAATATGCGAGAAGATTTCTTCATCAAATATAGGGGTGGCAAGCTTGCCGCATTCCACGCCTAATTCAGGCAGTCTATGACCACTTTCCCGAACCAACTTGTTTAAGTTTTCTGAAAAGATATTGATATCATTCATGTACTCTTTAGCCAATTCGCGTACACGTTTGCTAGGTAAGTCTAATTTCTTGTATTTTTCTCCGCGGAACATATAATCCTCGTCCCAATTGGTATGTAGAACATATCGATTGGTTCGCTCCCACAATGACTCACCAGTTAATAGCTTATCAAGCTTATGAATTTTAGTGAGCATTTTTTTATCCGGCTTTTTATGTCTTTGCTGTAGCTCACATATAACAAATTGGGTAAGTAACTTTCGGTTAATCTCATCATCATTGGCAAGGTCAAATAAGATATCCATCACCTCATTCGACATCTCATCGATTCTGATCAGCCCTCTGGCCGCGTTGACTAAAACATTAGCAGCCTGATTTCGGTCAGCAGTGTTAAATCCTTTCATTTCATTGTGTAGAAAACGCAATACCTCACGCCAATAATCAAACAATTCTCCATAAGTCGTAGGATACCAAAATTCAATTGGTGGCCTCAGCCCTTGATATTCAGCACCTATCATCCTATAACCACCACGAGTTTTTAGCCATTCTTGACATAATTCTAAGCCTAATGCTCGCTTATTCACATCGCTACTTTTCACCAGTTCTTTTAAGAAAGGAATTCGTTTCGACGGTGCTGCTTCAGTAGGCGCCCACCCTAGACCAGTGCTGAACAGCTTTAATAGAAGTCCTTTGGAATTATTTGAATAAGTACTATTCTCCGTTAATACAATTAGAATCAATATATTTACTGAACGAATAAAGAGACTATCCCAAACAGAGATTTTTCCTAATGCCCAAACTATGTCTTGACGACCTGCATCCCATTTATACAGATCCTCATATGTCCAAGTATTAATCGTTCTTTCCAACAATGCAAGTGTGGCAATAGGATCTGCTTCTGCTAAGTACTTTATAAACCGAAGACCAACTTCTGATTTCATGAATGATTGATTTGAGAATGGACCTTTTGGAGATAAAATCTTTTTTACTACATCTTGAGCTGGAGCGGCCTTATGAGCGTAAATAAATAACTGTAAAAACCAGTGTTTCATGCTGGTGGGGACTTTCTCTAAAAAGGTTATAAACTCAAATCCTCGCCCGTAGTTATCCCAAAACTCAACCCAGAGATGAATATGTAAAGCTTTAGGTACAATAAATAATGTGTGTCGACCCTGTAATACCCGCTTGTTTCGATAGTGCTGTACAATTATTTGGAATCTGCCCCAAGTCATTGTTGGATCAACCTCTTTGATGAGGTTGCAAATAAATTGACCTTCTTCACTCACTGGCGATTCAAAACCGAAGCGGTGAAACAAAGCAATATGACGCATCACAAGCCTGTGTTGCTCTGCATCACGGCTATCCATTGCTTTATGACCAATGATAAAACGATCCCAAATAGGTACATCTGCCGGTGATTTGAGAATATCTTCAGGATTACTTTTAAGATTTTCACCAACAGCGTGTGCGACACGAGGTGATCCACTACACCAAGTAGCCCAATTGTGTAGATCCATATTTTTTTGAAGATAAGAGTGCAAAATATTTTTAATTTGCTCTTCTTGCAGTTGCGGACAAATAATACTCTTCATGGTGCTGTCATGAGTTTCATCTGATCCATGATCGATTGTGATTAATTTGATTCCACTATGACCTTTCAATGCCGACCAAATTGATGATCTGTCACGATCATCACAATCATCTATGACTAAGGTAACAGAATAGTGCTTTTCTGATTTGAGAAGCTCATTGAATAATTTGCTTTTCTGAAAATCTTCACCTGTTGGGACATAAATCACTGATGGCGCTATTTCATTAGTAGAAACAGACTCAAGAACAAGTCGAGTCTTACCAATACCAGGTTCACCAATTATTCGGATGTGCTGTACAGTATCATCTTGTAAGGTTGTTCGTATGTCTTGTATTAAGGTTTTTTGTTCATCTCCAAGCTCTAACGGTAGCTGCATTTGAGCCTTTCCACGCCAGCCTGCAATAGACAAAAAACCACCTTCGTCTAAGCCAAATAAGGAAAGACAAATAGATGGATATTTATCTAACTCGCTGACTAGCTGACCTTGCCCAAACACCCCAACCTTTGGACTTTTATAACCGCAGGCCTCAAATAACTTAGTAAGTTCATTTATTATTTTTGTATGTTGATTTGGCAATAGATCATGGCCAAAAGTAATAAGAGCATATGTTCCATTTTTATCAAGGCAGTTTTTTAATTCGTCGCCTAATAATTTTTTAGAGGGTTTAGCAGTCGATTTTCCAAATAATTCTCTCTTTAAGGCACTGGGTTGCCATGGCTTGAAGCTAGGCCCCGTTTTTATTTGAAAGTGCGTGCTACCCTTAGATAACAGGGAGCTGGATGTAGGGGAATTATCTACTTTTGCATCAACCCCACCATCTTTTATGTTGATATTTAATGATACCACCACATCCTTCGAGCTTAACCCATTCGCAATAGCTTCACATCGCAATAAACCAAGAAAAACGCTGGTGCCTAATGCCGCATCTAACTTACCCAACTCACTAGGCGCTGGAGCAAATATTGATAGTATTGGTCCAAGATTTGACTTAATTGTTCCTAGACCTGCTTGGATTTGTACATTCTGAACGTTCATATTAACGCGTAGCCCGGCTTTTGTTGCTAGTGTGACAAGCGCATCCAGGCTGAATTTATCAATTCGATCTTTGAGTAAATCATTCAAACGAGGCTGGGTAATACCAAGATCACCAGCTTTTTCGGCTTGTGTGCCAGAGCGTTGTTTAACATGCTCACGTAATGTTGTCATTAGTTCTGCACGTTCCTTAATATCTACAAATGACTCACGTTTAGTTTTTGGTGATTTAGTCATAATGTCTAATTTACCTTCCATTTTTGAATTGATGCAGAATTTATATCAATTCCGATATAATCAAGTTTATATCAGAACTGATATAAATGTCAAATAGTGGCTATGCTAACGCTTCAGGGTGCCTATTCCCCCTCTGTCAGGATAGTTATCGCCTCACTTAGATTATTAGAATAGAAGCTGTGGTGGGTGCTAGAGAGTCAATAATGAATCGTTATTCATCCGAACATAAAGAATCGGTAATACAGAAGATGATGCCACCACAGAACATTTCGATGACCCATCTAGCTAAGGAGGCCTACATTTCAGATGTCACCCTGTATAATTGACAAAACAAGCCCGTATTATCCGGATTATTTGATTTGAACCGTTATAATAATGATTAGGGGGTTACTATGAATAAAACACTCACACTCATCCGTCATGCCAAGTCCTCATGGAGCACACCCGGCGCAAACGACCACGACCGTATCCTCAACGAACGCGGCCTCATGGATAGCCCGCAGATGGGCAAGGCATTGTCTGAACGGGGTGTTCATTTTGATATGATCCTGTGCAGCACGGCAAGGCGAGCTATGCAAACACTGGACTTACTGTGTGAATATCCACTTGCCGATAAAGAGGCTATCCATTACCTGGATGAGCTCTATTGCGCAAGCACCGATAAACTCATCAGCATTATTCAGCAAGTGGATAAGCAATATAACGATATAGCCATTGTCGCGCATAACCCAGGGCTTGAAGATCTGGCGAATAAACTCATCTCTGGAAGAATGAACAACATGGCAACTTGCTCAGTGGTGCAGATTGGTTTTGATATCGAAGACTGGGATCAGGTTAATACCCATACCGGTGAGCAACAACTCGATATTAATCCAAAGAACCTCTAATCACCTTTAAATATATCTTCACCACCCACCACAATCGTTACCATACGATCAGGATTAATACGCCGACGGAATGCGTCATGGATCTCATCCCGAGTAAGCCGACTGATATTTCCATTAAAGTCTTCCAGATAACTCAATGGCAATCCATAAAAACCAATCATCGACAGATACCCGATCATCTTGCCATTGCTATCAATACGCAAGGGAAAGCCACCGGTAATATGCTGTATTGCTGCCTCCACCTCATCTTCCGTTGGCCCGCTTGTAACAAAGTCCGTTAGTGTCTTACGTGCCACCTGCAACGCTTCGCCCACCTGATCATTACGCGTTTGTAAACCCAACATAAAAGGCCCTTTTCTTTGCATCGGCAGGAAATAACTGTAGGCACTATAAGCAAGACCTCGCTTCTCACGCACCTCATCACTCATGCGTGAGACCAGACCACCCCCACCGAGGATATAATTCCCGGTATAGAGCGCATAATAATCCGGGTCACCCCGATAAACGCCCGGTTGCCCCATCAGTAAATGGCTCTGTTGCGAAGGGTGATGGATATATTGCTGAGAGCCTGTCTCCAGATCAGCGACAGATGCCAATGCTGCTGCCGCGTGACCTTTGGGCAGGTCACGGGTAATACGCCTGGCAATCGCCTCTGCCTGTTCCCTGTCAACATCACCGACTATCGACACCACCGCATTCTGCGCAACATAATAACGTTGATAAAAGGCCTTTACCTGTTGCAGACGAATGGCCTCGACACTTTCCCGGTTTCCAGCAGGTGATGTTGCATAAGGATGCTTATTATAGATAGCGCGGTAAAAGGCTCTGCTCGCAATCGCGCCAGGGCGTTCCTGCTCCATCTTCAAACCAATCAGCGTCCGTTCACGTTCACGCTTAAAATCAGATTCATTAAAATCGGCATGACTCAATACGCTGGCAAAAACCTGTAAGGCATCATCCATTAAATCCGCCTGACTTAGAGTGCGCAGAGATAACCACGCCATATCACGTTCAGACCCGGCACCCAAGTGGGCACCAAGCCCGTCCATACGTTGTGCAATGGTGTCAGCATCCATCCCGTCAGCACCCTTATCGAGTAGCGTATTGGTCAATGCTGCCAGACCGGGCAAGGCATCATCATGGGTAGAACCCGCAGCAAATACCACCCGCACATCCAGCATGGGTAACTCGGGTGCGGCAATAAAGTAGACCCTGGTACCCTGGCTGGTCTGCCAATGCTGAATATCTATATCCTGTGCGTACAGGTTCTGACTGGTCAGGAAAACAAAGAACAAAGATGATATATAAAATAACCGTCTCATTTCACATCTCCTGTTGAAGCTGCCGTCGTCTCTGGCACCAGAGTCGCAATAGTCAAATTATTTTCAATCAGATAATCACGCGCTGCCTGTTGAATCTGTTCCACCGTGACCGCCTGTATTCGTTTGACATAATCATCACCCTGCTGCCAGTCCAAACCGGATGCCTCCAGCATACCAATCTGCATCGCCTGATAAAACATCGAATCCTTTTCATAAACCGCATCAGCCACCACCTGTGCCTTGGCACGCCGCAACTCTTCTAATGTTACCGGCTGCTCACGCAGCAGAGCAATCTGCTCACGCAACGCCTGTTCCAGTTCGTTAATAGTATGCCCATTGGCCGGAACGCCTTGCAGGATTAATAAACTCTGTTGGCGCGCATACAAGTCATAACCCGCACCTGCCGTTGCTGCCACCTGTGACCCACGCACTAGTGAACGGCTCATACGCGCGCCATCACCACCATCCAGTATCCATGCCAGCACCTCCAGCGCATAGGCATCTTCGGTATTTTCAGCCGTACGCAATACCGGCACCTTGTACCCCATCATGACAAAGGGTAGTTTCGCCTCGGCATGCACCTCAATACGACGCAGACCGCGTTGTTTAACCTCAGTACGTTTTTTGGCAGGCTTGATAGCCACCGCTGGAATCGCTGAAAAATATTTCTTTGCCAGCGCATATACCGCATCAGGATCAACATCACCCACCACCACAATCAACGCATTATTCGGCGCATACCACAAGCGATACCATTCTCTGAGGTCATCCAACTCCATCTCCTCTAAATCCTGTTGCCAGCCAATCACCGGATTACGATAAGAGCTATTCATAAAAGCGGTAGCATTAAAGTGTTCACGCGTTAGTGACTTAGGCTTATCCTCAGTACGCATACGGCGTTCTTCCATCACCACCTGAACCTCTTTAACAAACTCCTTTTCCTGTAGCTTGAGTCGGTGCATACGATCCGATTCCAGCTTGAAACTGACCTCGATACGCGATTTTTCCATACGCTGAAAATAAGCCGTGTAATCCCGCCCGGTAAAGGCATTCTCACGACCACCATTACGTGCAATAATGCGAGAAAACTCACCCGGCTCATAGTTATCCGTACCCTTGAACATCATGTGTTCCAGCACATGAGATATCCCGGTATGCCCATCCAGTTCATAACTGGAACCCACCTTGTACCAGATCTGGGATACCATTACCGGGGCACGATGATCTTCCTTAACAATTAAACGAAGCCCATTATCAAACACATACTCACTCACCTTGTTTTCTGCAATCACATTCGATGCAAACAAGACCAACAACACCCACCCAAACGCTTTAAGCATTCAATATCACCTTAGTAAAAAATACCCATGAAATAGTAATGACACCCGAATAATCAGAAGTTCCCTGCTACCACTATGCACTACACGCATATCACAACCGCCAGAAGCTTAATTACTACCTTCTTTTATCGCCTGACGACGCTTCTCTGCTTCATTTTTAATCATCAACTCAAGCTCTTTTGCTTTTTCAAGCGCCTGAATCTGACCTTGAAAAACAGGTTCACTGACCGTTTTTTCCGGAGCCACCTTGTCTTCCCCACTGGAACAGCCAATACCCGAAACAATGGCTGAAAACACTATCAATCGACCTATATTTATCATCATATTTCCAACATCCTGATTGGTGTTAATTAATTTTATAAAACTCATCGTCCCTACCACATACAGTCGCCAGTTATTTAGACGCTATTTTTTCTAAGCGCTCCGCCAACCAAACTTTTATAATAGATTGACGTGTAACACCTAAATGTTTTAGCTTTCATAGAAACTCATACAATAATTATTGCGATGATTGTAACCAGCCCCATGTCATACGCCACATCACCAAACTTCCTCAACTGATGGATCATCATAGCGTTCCAAGCTTGCTAACCATTCAGACATATCTTCTTTTATCACTTCTTTTAAGTCACTAAGGTCTTCTTTATCTATCTGCTTCTTCTCATGCATAAAGGTATAAAACTTTTTGAGACTTGTTGCGTTGCCCTTAATAGTTGACCGACTTGCCCACATCGCCTTTTTTATGAACCAATATCCAAGAAACATGCTTACAGAGGATGCACCATCTTTTGCCTCAGTTATATCATCGTACAACAGATAGTCGTTTACGTAGAAATCAATATTCGAAACATGATTATTTATCGTCTTTTCCGACAGACCTGATGATTTTAGCCACGCTTCAAACTCCATTAACAAGCATTCGTTGGCTTTTCTTATCTCTTCGCGATTTTCTTCGCGCTTCTCGTAATCCATTTAAAATACCCTGTGTTTTAAAAAAAAGGGACAGAGGATTATTTAATCCCTCCGTCCCCTTTTTATAACCGGTCATTTATAAGATTGTGGTTGAATCATTGCTGGAACAACCTTACCACTCATTAATACCACATAAATATTATATTTTAATTTCATGGCCTTGTTAGCAACTTTAATTAAATAGTGCCAGTGTTTCTTATGTTTTGGTATTTTTCTTATTTCTATTTCACTTATAACATCTACTTTATTTTCATCTTTGTTAAAATCATTGACCGCTTTAATAGCATCGGCAACAGTCAAAGGAAGAGCTGTTTTACCTGGAATCCATTCAGGACTGTTATTAATATATTCTTTGCTTATAAATGCGACCATCTTTAAATCATCAAATTGCTCTACAATTTCAACTTTAGATTGATATGAATATACATTTGTAGATAAGATAAGAATAAAAATTGATACCCAACGGTATTGATTCATGTAAGGATTCCCCTTGTTTTTGTTACATTTCAACTTAATACTAGTGTGCCTTTGTACGCTTTATTTTAACACATTAAGTTAATCCAGATTCAGGTCAAATTATTTTTACTGATTCTTAGTTAAGCCCAAAGAAAAACAAGCATGGCAGGTGGATATATTATAAAGATACTTGCTGTTATCATAGCTACCATTACTTCAACGACAGGTTAGAGTTTCCATGTTTGGCTTCAAGCGTAAAAAAGACCCTGAAGAGACGGCTGTAACACCAAGTACAGAGCCAGAAAAGCCCAAAAAAGGCCTTTTTGGTCGCTTGCGGGACGGGCTATCCAAAACCCGTAGCGGGCTGGTTGAGGGCATATCTAACCTTGTGCTGGGTCACAAGGAGATTGACGATGAACTACTGGAGGATCTTGAGACTCAATTACTGGTTGCGGATATTGGTATTGAAGCAACCCAGCGCATCCTCAAGGATCTGACCCAACGCGTTGCACGCAAACAACTCAAGGATGCCGACAGCTTAATGTCTGCCCTGCGTGAGGATATGCAGGCGATCCTCACACCCTGCACGATACCTCTGAATATCGACACCAGCAATGGTACCTTTGTCCTGTTAATGATCGGGATTAATGGCGCTGGCAAGACCACCACCATTGGCAAGCTGGCGCGCCGTTTCCAGGATCAGGGTAAAAGCGTGATGCTGGCTGCCGGTGATACCTTTCGGGCAGCTGCGGTGGAACAACTACAGAGCTGGGGCGAACGCAATGACATCCCGGTGGTGGCTCAACATCAGGGAGCTGATTCGGCATCGGTGCTCTACGATGCCCTGCAATCGGCACAGTCTAAAAACATCGATATCCTGATCGCGGATACTGCGGGTCGTCTACATACCCAATCGAACCTGATGGAAGAACTGAAAAAACTCAAGCGTGTGTTACAGAAGCTGGATGCCAATGCACCCCATGAGGTGATGTTGGTGCTGGATGCGGGTACGGGTCAAAATGCCATCAATCAGGCCACTCAATTCCATGCGGCTATGGGACTCACCGGGATCACCATTACCAAACTGGATGGCACTGCCAAGGGTGGTGTCATCTTCGCTATTGCGGAACGCCTGAGCATCCCTATTCGTTTTATTGGTGTCGGTGAAGCCATCGAGGATCTACGTGAGTTTCATGCTGATGAATTCATTCAGGCACTCTTTGAACAGGAATGATCCGCTTTTCCAACATATGCAAACGCTATAATAATGGCCCCGAGGCTCTGAGCGGGATCAACCTGTTTCTGGATAAGGGTAGCCTCAGTTTTCTAACCGGCCACTCAGGTGCCGGTAAAAGCACACTATTACGCCTCATCGCCCTGCTCGATCGCCCCACACGCGGACAATTGATTGTTGATGGTGATAACCTTAGTCGCATCCCTGCACGCAAGATCCCTTACCTAAGGCGTAAGATCGGCATCATATTTCAGAATCATCGCCTGTTAATGGATCGCACGGTATTTGATAATGTGGCTCTGCCCCTGATTATCGCAGGCTTCCGACATCAGGATATTGCACGCCGAGTACGCGCCGCACTGGACAAGGTGGGTCTATTGGATAAGGAGCGTAAACAACCCATCAGCCTGTCGGGTGGTGAGCAACAACGAGTGGGTATTGCCCGTGCCGTGGTACACAAGCCCCGCATCCTGATTGCTGATGAGCCTACCGGTAATCTTGATCCTGAACTATCGCGCGAGATCATGGGTTTATTCGAACAATTCTCCCAGGTGGGTGTGACGACCCTGATCGCATCCCACGATCTCGCCCTGATCGCACAGATGCATCACAACATATTAACCTTGGATCAGGGGCAGCTTATTCATCCTGAGGATCGCTTTATTCCATGAAAAAAAAGAAGCCCTCTACTCGTAAACCCGTGCGTAGCCTTAAAGACATATTACGCAACTATCTACTGCGTCATGCCCAAACACTCATTAGCAGCCTCGGTCGACTCTGGCTAAAACCTATCGCCAGTCTATTGACCATTGCCGTTATTGCCATCACCCTTGCCCTGCCCGGTGCCATGCTGATCCTGCTCGACAATCTGAAACAGGCACAGATTAACTGGGATGGTGCCACCAGCATCTCACTATTTCTGAAACAAACCGTCACCGAACAACAGGCTAGAAAACTGGCTGGCGAGATTCATTCATGGCCGGAGATCGAACAGGTCAGGATTATCACCAAACAACAGGCACTGGAAGAATTTCAACAATACCCCGGCCTTGGCAATCTCATTCAGCAACTGAATAAAAATCCTCTACCCACGGTACTGGTACTACAACCCGGTGATCTTGATCGCTATCTAAGCCAGTCCCTGTTGCAACGACTACAACAACGCCCCGAGGTTGATCTGGCACAACTGGATCTGGAATGGGTCAAACGCCTGTCGGCAATATTGGCTATTTTTGAGCGCATTATTCTTATTATTGGTAGCTTGTTGGGGCTTGCAGTATTGCTGGTCACCGGCAACATCATCCGCCTGGAGATTCAGAGTCGCCATGAAGAGATCGAGATCACTCAACTGATCGGTGCCACCAACGCCTTTATTCGTCGCCCGTTTCTCTACACCGGGCTCTGGTATGGTCTACTCGGGGCACTACTCGCCTGGATCATGATCGGCATCAGCTTCTGGTTACTCAGTACACCCGTACAAGCACTGACTGAGCTCTATCACAGCGCCTTTCAACTCTCCGGCATGAGTCTGAGCTGGGGACTGGCGCTGTTGGGTCTGGGGACGCTATTGGGTTTGATCGGAGCCTGGATTGCTGTAGCCCAGCATCTTCATCGCATACAGCCGCGTTGACTTGCTATGCATTCCCACGCGGGAGCATGGGAACGAGAAAGGTCAGTCCCCAGGTTCCGTTAACTCAAGAGACCGGGGGTGACTCCTCTCTATCAGAGACCCTTGCCCGCATGGACGCGGGCGTGGAGCCTACACGCCTACATGGATGTAGGTAGGTAGAGCAATGCAGGAGCAATTGCCGAGGATGTATTCACGGCGTGTCTCTGATAGAGAGGAGCCAGCCCCGGTCTCGAACTTACCAGACCTATATTTTCTCAAGCAAATAAAAAATGCCCGCTTATGCGGGCATCTTCACTAACAACAGTAATAAAGAAAATTACTTCTTCTTAGCCGTCAGCTCAACATCAAGATCCTTCGCTGCCTTCATCATCCACAGGTTCATAAACCCAGCAGCCGCATTACCCTGATCAGCACCACCATTACCACTACCATTCATAACAATATCAGGCACCCATTTCTGCTTGCCCAGTTCCTTGGACAATACCGTCATCACCTTCACGTAGGCATCCAGCTTCTGTTCCAGCGCGCCATCAGCCTTGTAGATGAGCCGTCTTTGCTCACTCACGCCTTCACCCTCAAGGATTTGAGCCCGCTTATTATACTTCGCGGCATCAACATTTAACTTGGCAACCTTAACACCCTTATCAGCAGTAATAATGGCCTTTTCCTTTTCCAGTTTCGCCAGCGCAACCTTTTTATTAGCCGCACCCAGATCCTTCTGCTTCATTACCTTGGCCACTGCCAACTTACGTTCGGCATTGATGATAGCAACACTCTTTTCTTCTTCCGCTGCAACCTCGGCCTTTTTCTTCTTTACCATGCCTTCATATTCAGCAATCTTGACCTTCTTCTTACCAAACTCTTCAGCCGCCAGACGTTCCTGCTTGGCACGCTCTGCTGCGATCCTGGCTACGATGGTCTGTTGCAGTGCATTACGCTTGATCTTGATAAGACTCTCGGTCTCTGCCTCATAACGAATATTGGTAATCTGGAACTGTTTAAACTTGATCCCGTAACGTGCTAGAGGGTCCTCGTTTCTCAGTTTTGCACCATCCTTTACCTTAACCCTGACAACATTGTTTTCCATCGCACCACCCAATGTACCCTGATCAGAACGAGCAACCTCTTCTGTCATATAAGTACCCTGAGTCAATTGATCCTTGGCCCATTCAGAGAAGATGGCTCGTTTAGTGGTATACGACTCACCCGAATTCATCAAGGCAGCCGTTAATACTACAGACTCTTCAATAGTCGGTTTGACACCCATCTCAAGCAGATTGTTATAATCCCGAAACTTCTTGTGAACAAGTCTTAATTTGCTTCGATCAGCTGGTAGATCAAACATTGTCATCACCGAGATCCAGCCCAGACCACCATCATTAAATCGTACCTCGATCTCACTGGATAGGGAAGGATCTTTCTCCTTACTCCGGCCCGGTCGCTCGATCATGGTGCCATTAGGCCCTTTTATTTGATCGGCCTGGGCAAACTTGACGGTACCCGCCTCAGGATATTTTGTCACCGAACCAAGACACTGACAAAACAAACCCGGCTTGGAAATAATATCCACTGCCCCCGTCATCGCAGACTGTTTGACCGTAATAGTACCCGCTTCATTGGTTTCCAGCAGCCCGCCTATTGCACCGGCAAATAACAGGGCAGCAAACAAACCACCCAATACTGTCGGCTTTGCAAGACCGGTCTGTTTCATCGTCTCACCAAAATTATTCATTTTGCCCCGTGTTTCATTGGTTTCCATGATTGTCTCCACTTTTATTACTAATACGTTGTTTTATTTTTCATTTAAAAATATCACCCAGGGCCCCCGATCAGGAAAGACTCTGTAGCTTACTCTCGATTTCATTCACCAGCGCATCCTGCTTTTCACTGCCTATATGCGCCATCTTCAGGAAGTACAGTGCCACCTGATACTGATCAATGGCACCTTTCGTATTACCCTTTGCCTCTTCCTTGCTTGCCTTGGCGAGATACTCGTCATATTGCAACTGGTTGATAAAGTCATTCGCCTCTTCGATCTCTTCGCTCAACAACTCTTTATCAATACCCATATCCAGTCCTTCGCTCAGGATCGCCTGTGCAGAGGTGGCATGATTAACCTTGGCAATGGTACTCGTGGTCTCGCGCGCCTTACGCATAGACTCCTGAAACCGTCCCTTGATACCGGAATGCGTGAGCCCCCGTTTCAATGACAGTAATTCAGATAGCTGGGAGGCTGAATCCTTCCCCGGCAGCATCTCTTCCATTTGTTCAAGATGACCAATGGCGCGATCAATATGTGCCAAACGCGCCTTGAAGCCCTCGCTATCATTAAATGACTTCATGCTTTCATCAAAGTCACGTTTTACCGAACCATAATCGACATGCTTCTCCGTTTGCATTGACTGTGCACGAAGTTGCTTATTCTTCTCACTATGGTGATAAAGCCAAAGAAACAAGATCCAGCAAAAAAAGAATATTAACCAGCCCATTTTAATTCTCCATCCAAATCCGCTTAATAAAGAGCCCTGGGGCCTGAACTACTAGGATAGGCCTCCATACCATGCTCACTGATATCAAGACCAATGTGTTCTTCTTCCTGACTCACACGCAAGCCACCCAAAAGCAGACTGACCAGGTGCCAGACAAGATAACTACCACCCCCGGCAAAGACCGCAATCGCAGCAACCCCGATCAACTGAGTCGTCAACAATGACAACTCCCCGGTATAAAAGAAGCCTTCACTCAGGCTAAATAAACCAACAGCCAATGTGCCCCAGATACCGTTGACAAGATGCACCGGCACCGCACCAACAGGATCATCAATACGCCGTCTATCGAGTAACATAATAAAGTAGACCACCAACACACCGGAGACAAGTCCGATAATGACGGCACCACTGGTGCTAACCTCGGCACAACCCGCTGTAATCGCCACCAGGCCACCCAATGCACCATTAAGAATCATACTCATATCCGGTTTACCAATAAGCACCTCGGCAGCAATCAAGGCACTGATTACACCCGCTGCCGCCGCCAGCGTTGTGTTGAGTGCCACTGTGGCAATCAGCTCGCCACTTGATGCTGTCATTGCACTGCCCGCATTAAAACCAAACCAACCGAACCACAACAGGAACATGCCCAATGCCGCCATCGCCAGGTTATGCCCCGGAATAGGTGACACCCTGCCATCACGGGTAAATTTACCTGCCCGCGCACCCAGAATAATCGTTCCTGTTAGTGCCGCCCAGCCACCAACAGAATGCACCACCGAACTACCGGCAAAATCAATAAAACCCAGATCAGACAACCAACCACCACCCCATGCCCAGTGACCAACAACCGGATAAATAATGGCAACCAATACTATAGAGAAGGCAATAAATGAGAAAAACTTGATGCGCTCGGTTACCGCACCGGAGACAATATGCGCTGAGGCAGCAACAAACATCAGTTGAAATAGAACCTTGGCATACAGGGGTAAGGCCGCCCAACTAAGAGAAGTATAATCACCATAATAATAGTCACCCACCGCCGGGCTATTATCGACACCGGATAACATCCAGCCGGTCATCCCCATCAGTGAATTACCATCACCAAACATCAAACCAAAGCCCACCAGCCAGAAACTCAAACCGGCAATGGCAAAGATAACAATGTTCTTGGCAAAGATGTTCACCGTATTCTTTGCCCGACAAAGCCCCGCCTCCAACATGCCAAACCCGGCATTCATCATAAAGACCAGAACAGCCGCAATAATCACCCACACAGTATCCAGCGATACTGCAAAAACAGCCATATTCTCAGTAGCACTCATTATCAATAACCTCTTGTCTTAATTTTGCCCATAACGGTTGTCCGGTTCATTCACTGTTGCCGGCTCACCGCTTTTATCCAAACCGGATATTGTCTTAAAACTTTTCTTGTGACATTGCTGACAGGCATTGATCGCATCACCCGTCATAAATTTAATTATCCTGTTACCGGCAACGTGACCTTTATGGCAGGTGGTACACGACACCTTTTCCATCGGCCAGTGATTCTCTTCGGCATGAAAGACCGTATCAGGATCACCCTGTGTCGACTTGCCTCGGGTGTGACACGTCAGGCAGACCTGTGCCGATGGGAGTTCGCCCTTGGTCTGACCTGATTCATGGCAGACCTGACAATCGGCATCAGACCCTCTTTGTTTGAATACATAGCCATGGAATCCGGCCAGCGTTTTGATATCATGTAATGGCGCAGCAAAGTCCTGACTCAATTCGCTGTGTAAATGGCAGCTAATACAGCTTTCATCACTCGCCTGAGCAGGTGCCAACAGTAACGAAGCAAGCCCCATCACCAACATCAATAGAGACAACCGATTAATCCTCATCGGCTTTCTCCTTTTTTGATTCTATCTCCATCAATTCAAGCGGATGATCATGCTTCATCACCTTGTACTTGGTCTTGCCGGTTAACCATGAGGTATCCATCGGGAACACATCAGGATTCAGGAACACATGATAGAAATGCTGCACAAAGATGACCAGCACCGCCAGGATTGCCTCCCAACCGTGTATCAACTGCGCATAAAAAACAAATTCAACTGGAATCCAGCTTGCCAGTGGAGAGAAATTCCACATCAATAGCCCGGTTGATATAACAATGAAACCACCGATCACTGTCGCCCAGTATTCCACCTTCTGATACCAGGCATAACGGTACATCAACGGCATTTTATCGGCTCTGCCAAACAGATAACTAGTGTGCAAAAAGGCATCAATAAAATCTTTTTTGCTAAGGAATATCTTACCCGGTGGTTTCAACTTGAGCAGATAGGGCAATAGATGAATAGCCGCCAACAGCATAAAGACAATCGCGGCAATGCGGTGAATAATAGAACGCAGTTCTTCACCACCTGACATCCACACCACTGCCTCAGAAAGCACTGACTCAGGGAATTTAAGCGAGAGACCCGTTGCTGCCAGAAGAATAAATGACAAAGCCCAGAAGAAATGCTGTAAACGCCAGGAGATAGAGAAGCGTTTCACACTCGGTTTATTATCATCCTCACTACTGGAGGCACCCGCCTGGGTCTTTTTCATATAATCGCGTGTGGAAAGCAAGGTGAAAAACCCGACAATACCAATAATCATCGCCAGATAGGTCGAATCAATCATGGAGGCAACCGAGAAAGGCCCGGCCGTTACCGGATCACGGAAATGAGTCACCTTACGCGTGGAATCACCGCTTAAATTTTGTATCAGCAGGGCATCAGCACCGGCACCGGCATTAATGGCATCACCATGACAACCGGCACATAGACCACCAATATTATCGGCATGAATAAACGAGGCAGGGGAATCGGTGGGTACTTCATGACCTCGATGACAATAGATACAGGTCGGAGCCAGGGTATTCCCTAAATGAAATTGCTTGCCGTGGAAGGTCTTCATGTAGGAGCCGAGGGCATCCTTATGGCATCGACCACAGGTATTGGTATCATTACCCCGGTAGATCTTCGATGCCTTGCTGGTCACCAGGGGTGCCAAATGAGGGTCATGGCAATCCACACAACTCACCGCTGTGGTCTCACTCTTGCTGTTTGCTACGCCATGAACGCTGGCATTAAATTCCGTTAATCTATCTTGATGACAACTACCACAGACCTCTATAAAGTAGGCCTTGTTTTCCTTATTATCAGGGTCAGCCACCATGGCGGCATGTGCCTCTTGCCGACTCTCTGTAGTAACCGCTGTGTAAAAGTCCTGACCCTTAACATCCTGTTTCAGATGACAATCAACACAGCTTACACCCTCCGCCGCATGACGACTCTTTAGCCAGGATCTGGCCGACTCATATCTTTCAGGTTTTTTAGTTTCTTCGTGACACGACTTACAGTCGGCTGCGCCCTCTTTTTTGGCACTATCAATGTTTGCACTGGCAGCATAACCTGCGGCTTGTGCCGTCGTAAGGAATGCCACTGATAAGCACAGACTGGTCAGTAGTATAAAGATACCACGTAACATTATTGATGTCCCTCTTCTAACAGCGATCCCGATTTACATTCCCAGTGCCCTTCATTCTCTACCACCGACTCAACGAAGCGATGATCGGTTATAGTTTTGTTTTTTGTGCTCACCACACCACTTAAACCCGCATAAAGATTCTCAAAAAATCCAGGAGCCGTTTCTTCCGTCACCGGGCGAGTGGATTGATAGCGACTATGACAAGTCAAACATAATGCCTCTCTATCAACAGACTTGAGATCCTTCACACTGTGATAACCGTTAATGCCACCCGGATCATAAATCGCCTTGCCGTCTTGAATAGACTCCACACTATGACAAGCCACACAGGTCACACCATCACGATACAACTTACCTTTCATGACATCATTAGTGGCCGCAAAGACATCACCACTAATCACCTCACCAGGCGCATGGCAGTCAAAACAATAGGCACCACTGTTCGTCCTTTCTTTTTCCAGATAGTCTTCCAGACAACTGCGAAAGCCCTGGCGACTAATAGAGTCAGCATGCGCAGAGGACTCCCAGGTATCAAAGTTTGATACATGGCAACTACCACAACTCTCCGCACGCGGCAGCCCCTTAGCCTGCACTGTCAGGCTGGCGGTCAACAGGAATAAAAACATTACGATAAGTCTCATGCGTAATTACTCGCCGAAATCGACCTTTTCTGCTTCAATACCCAGCTCTTTTTCCAGCTTATCCAGGCGCCGCAACTGGTTTGCCTCGTTCTTTATCCTGGACAGCTTCAGTTTCATTGGCGCATTACCATACCAGTGCGTCCAATCCGGGCTAAAGTGATAGGCTCCTTTCCAGGCATGGACTAGATCAAACTTATACAACTCAAAAAACAGCGCCTCGATACCGGATGTCTGCTCATAAAGCTGATGCCCGGTCAGCATCAATTTCTTACCCACGAATGGATTCTCTGGTCTATCCTCCGGCATCGGATTCAACAAGCCATCACTATGAAGTGATTTAATCACTTTGATAGCCTCACCCGCAACAGCATCACTGGCAATTTTGATACCATCCGCAACCGATAGCTTATGTTCGGCAAAACGCTGTGAATGACAGTTCATACAGATAGAGACCATCTTGGCACGTTCACGTTTGAATGTTCCTACGGTAATCTCATTCATCAAGATACCATTAGGGTTTTTGCTGTATCCCGCACCGGTATCCTTCTTACCGATAAACTTGCCCTGTGAGGCACCACCTAAGGTCAGACCCTGACTGACATCATGATTACCGGCCTTCATGTGGCAGGTGACACAAGTCGGCGCGCGACCACCCTCTTCAAACCCCTTACCTTCTATATCAAAAATGACACCGTGTTTTGACGATTCATAATAATCCAGCTGCGCATGATCCGGCCCCATATGACAAGTGCCACAGGCAGCCGGCTCAAGTGCCTCTTTAGGATTAAACTTGTGACGAGAATGACAGGAATCACACTTATCTTCGACACTGTGGCAACCACCACAACTGGCCTCTTTCATTTCTTCATACTGGGCAAGGAAACGACCCGCACCGCCACCTTTACCACCCGATGCTACCTTGATACTCCAGGCGATAGAATGTTTACCTGCACGATGCTGCATAGTCTCGGAGGCATGACAGGTTCCACAGGTATCAGGGGTCGGCATAATAAGGTTGCTGTGATCGTTATGACAGCTTTCGCAGCCGACACCCTTCTCATAATGCCTGCTTTCTTCCCAATCCTTCACCGCAACAGGTGTCAACACCTTGTGACACTTGACGCAATCCTTACCTGCGCCCTCGATAATAGGCGGAATGTATTTCTTAGGATTGCTATAGCCATCCTTTACCACCTTCCATTTTTCTGTCATCGCCACACCACGTTCAGGGTAGTGGACAATAGGTCTGGGGACATCATCAGCCGCAACGACTGCCCGAAGAAAAATAATATTAAAAATGGCTAGCAAAATAATCGAGGCAAAACCCCGTAGCAAGCTGTTACTCATGACGCACCCTTAACCCTGATTTCAAGAAGATAGAAATGTATTTTTTTACTTATCCTTAAAACCTCTAGCACAATCTATGCCATAAGCATAAAAGCTTATTAATCAAAAGGGTATGAAACTCTCTGCTAGCAGGCCCGCACTATAAGAAGGCAGCAAATTCAAACCCGCATATAAATTGTACTAATTTGGTGCGCAACAGGCACAACAATCCAGAGGAAAAGGTATTCCCACATTAACAGGAACTTAATACCCACTTGGCACTCATACTGTTAGAGTGCTAAAATACAACTTATTATAGATATTAAACGGAGTGAGCCATTGCCATGAGTAATGAATTAGCCATTAAAAATCAAGACTTTGCCATGTTAATCCCCAATGGCAATCTGAGTGGTTATATGCAGACAGCCAGTCGTATCGACATGCTGAGTGCAGAGGAAGAACAGGATTTGGCGTGGCGCCTGTTTAATCATGGCGATATTGATGCGGCGCGAAAAATGGTTTTGTCTCATCTACGTTTTGTTATCCATATTGCGCGCGGTTATAACGGCTATGGCCTACCCTTAGGTGACCTGATTCAAGAAGGTAACGTAGGTCTGATGAAGGCTGTTAAACGCTTTGACCCCAATGTTGGCGTGCGTCTGGTATCCTTTGCCGTGCACTGGATTCGCTCCGAGATCCATGAATTTATCCTCAAGAACTGGCGCATCGTAAAGATTGCTACCACCAAGGCTCAACGCAAATTATTCTTTAACCTGCGTTCTGCCAAGAAACGTCTGGGCTGGTTCAGTCACGCAGAGGTCAATACCGTTGCCGAGGAACTAGGCGTAAAACCCGAAGTCGTACTGGAGATGGAAAAACGCCTTAGCGGCACCGATATCGGCTTTGATCTACGCAACGAGGAGGATGACGAACAGGCATCATTCTCAGCCCCCGCCAGTTATCTACAGGATCAGCGTACCGATCCGGCACTGGAGATTGAACTTCAGGATACCGAGGATCAAGACAAACAACAGCTCTATCGCGCCATGAAACAACTGGATGAACGTAGTCAGATCATCTTGCAGCAACGCTGGTTAGGCGAGAAAAAGACCACTCTGCAAGACCTTGCAACACGCTTCGGGGTATCCGCTGAACGTATTCGCCAACTGGAAAAGAACGCGATGAATAAGCTCAAGCTCCAGATTACGATATAATTCGAGGCCTCCAGACGGAGGCCTTTTTTATAACACGAAAAAACCCCTATGAACCCAAACGACTATACCCTGCCCGAGCTATCCCCGGCACAGCAAAAACGACCCATTATCTGGCTTAACCTGGGACTGGTCGCCCTGGTTGCAGCGGGTCTGTTTTCCTTATTGCTGGTGCTTTCCCGTACCCCAGGGATACAGGACATCATCCCCTGGACTGATTTTTTTCATACCGCACTGATTGTTCATGTTGATCTCTCGGTATTGATCTGGTTCCTGTCCTTTGCCGCCCTGCTATGGAGTATACAACAGGCACAATATGCACCCACATTAGAAAAGGTAGCTCTAAGCCTGGCGATCCTCGGTACCAGCGCCATTATCATCGCGCCGTTTACTGGCGAAGCACAACCTCTACTCAATAACTATATCCCGATCCTGCAACAACCCCTGTTTCTACTTGGCCTAGGTCTATTTATCAGCGGCATTGCACTACAACTGATACCCGTTTTATTGCACACAACGACACCGCGTAGCACAACCTATACCGCCTCTCAAGCCCTGCAATTTGGCATCCGCAGTGCATCACTGACCACCCTCATCGCATTACTGATCTTCATTTACTCATACCTCACCCTGCCTAGCGACCTGATCGGCAAAACCTATTTTGAATACCTGTTCTGGGGAAGCGGCCATGTGCTGCAATTCACCCACAGCCTGATGATGCTGGTGGCCTGGTTATGGATCAGTCAAGGCAGTGGAGTCCCGTTAAACATCGCGCCAAAGACAACCCGTTTATTACTGGCACTGTGTCTGCTACCTGCCTTTATTGCCATCCCGATCTCACTCGGCAGTGAGACCTATAGCCTGGAACACCGCATCAATTACACCGAACTCATGCGTTGGGGCGGACTGACCAGCCTGCCACTTGGTCTGATCATTGCTTACTATTTACTGCGTGCAGACAAGGCCAGCGGTGCACAGCGTCCGATTAGAAACGCCCTCATCTGCTCCGTTCTGTTATTTGCCACCGGCGGTGTTCTCGCCTTTATGATCCACGGTATCAATGTCGTTATCCCCGCCCACTATCATGGCTCTATCGTAGGCATCACCCTCGCCTTCATGGGACTCGGCTACCTGTTATTACCCAAACTGGGCTTCAGCGCACCCGATACCAAACTGGCGCGCATACAACCCTACGTCTATGGCGGTGGTCAACTGATGCATATCCTCGGGCTTGCCTGGTCGGGTGGTTACGGCGTGCAACGCAAGACCGCCGGTGCTGCACAAGGCCTGGATCAACTACCCGAAATAGCCGGTATGGCCATGATGGGGCTGGGTGGTTTAATTGCAATCATCGGCGGCCTGTTATTCCTGATCGTTATGATTCAAGCGATGATAAAGAAACCACGGTAGGGTGCCGCACCGCGCACCAAAAAACTCGCCATTCTCGCGCAGGCGGGAATTTTTCTAAGCCATCTGTGTGACATAAATCAGAGCTTACCCTAAATAAACCTCATACCGGGTACTACGACCACCGCCTGTTTGCTTAAATACGCCTATCTCCGTCAGGTACTGCAAATCACGTGCAGCCGTTGCTTTCGATGCACCGGTAATGGCCACATATTTTTTGGTACTCATGCCACCTTCAAAGCCATCTATTCCCTTTTCTAACATGCGTCGAATTACTTTTAACTGACGTTCGTTAAGTTGGTTTTCAAATTGATCAAAGAATTTTGTTTTCTTAAGTATGAATACTATATTTTCTTCGGCTCTGGTTTGCGCTTCAATAATGGTGCTTAAAAAATAAATTATCCACTCTGTTATCTCGTTTGATCGCTGCGCTGTTTTCAATGCGTTGTAATAGGCCTTCTTATTTTTTTCTATAGTTTCAGACAGGCTTAAAAGAATAGGACGACCAAGATTTTGTGATAGCGCTTTTTCAGATAACGCTCTACCTATACGTCCATTTCCATCTTCAAAGGGATGGATACTCTCAAAATATAAATGTGCAATAGCAGCGCGTAGAACAGGATTTTTAATCTCATTTTTATCACCCAGTGCAGTGCTATTGAACCAGTTTATAAACCGCTCCATCTCTTCCGGTACTTTTTCAGAAGCCGGAGCTTCAAAATGAACCTTCCATTTACCAATAGGGCCAGAGACAACCTGCATGGGTTCTTCGTGGGTTCGCCACGCACCAATTTCTATTCGTCTATGTTGACCCGATAACAACATTTTATGCCAATCAAAGAGTTTTTCTTTGGTTAGTGTTTCCTTGAAACCATTATGAATATCGACCATAAGGTCTGCGGCACCTTTGGCACGTTGGTCTGCAACAGATTCTTTATCTTCATCCAGACCCAGATTATGGCGGATAGAGGACATCACCTCAGAACGATTTAGATACTCCCCCTCAATTTCCGAAGTCTTAACCGCTTCAGAAACCATAAGATTGATAATTGCTTCCGTTTTCATGGGGTCAGGCAGACCTTTCAAAAGACCGCTAACATACCCCGTTTTCTCCGCAAAAACGAATGAAACATCCTGAAATCTGGAAATATCATAGTGAAAATCAGGCCAGTCATCTTGTTGCCAATTGTACTTCATGAGGTGAATATACCGGCTATTCACCTCATAATCAATAAAACCATGAGGCGAATGGCCGGTATATTCACCCAAAGTCATCAAGCAAAGATTAAGGAACCCCTGATCAATAGTAAGTATTCAACCCATTTTTTTTATTTGTCCCTCTGGAGTGAGTTGCAACATATCTTTCCCCTGCTGCAACAAGAAATCCAGAAAAGTGCGTGCGACCAGCGATAATTTTTTACCTTTCAGGTGCACCGCATACCAGCGATAGAACAATGGAAAACCTTCTACATCCAGTATCGCAATATGCTCACCCGCCAACTCCAGGCGCAGGTTATGTCTGGATAAAACTGATATTCCAAGACCCGCCATAACAGCTTGTTTAATGGCTTCACTGCTACCCAGTTCCATGTAAGGCTGCACCTTCAAACCCTGTTCGGCAAACAGGCGATCTATTGCTAAACGTGTCCCAGAACCCGTTTCACGCACCAGAAAGCGTTCTTCACTCAACTGTTCAAGTGAAATAGATGTCTTTTGTGTGAGCGGGTGATGAGGACTGGCAACAACCACTAACTCATTATCAATAAAGGGGTAAGCCTCTACCGCCAGGTCAACGGGAACCTGTCCCATTATTAATAAATCATCCTCATTAGACTTCAGACGTTCAAGCACCCGAGAACGATTTGTTACCTTCAACATGGGCTTTACCTCAGGATGTTGTGCAATAAAAGCCCCCAGCAAGTGCGGCATAAAATACTTGGCAGTGGTAATAACCGCAATGCGCAATGGCCCTTTAACCACACCTTCCAGTTCAGCGGTTGATTCACCCAATGCCACCATACTGCCAAGGATACTCTGGGCCGAGGCATAAACCTCATCACCGACAGCCGTGGTATGAAGATGATTAGCCACCTTCTCCAGCAAGGGATAGCCAATGGTCTCACTCAGTTTTTTAACCTGCATGGATACCGTCGGTTGAGATAGATGCAACTCCTCAGCCGCACGGGTGTAGCCTTTAAGACGCACTACAGCCTCAAAGATCTGCATCTGGCGCAGGGATACATGGCGAATAAGGTTTTTAGCTGTTGAATACACCATAGATAAAACCCTATATATAAAATAGAAACTATTGATTATTATTTATACCCCTGTTTTAGCATAATGTCTAGCACGCGGTAACTACCGCGCCATAACTCATTTATTGATCACTGGAGAACATAATGGCTAAAACCTATGACGCGGGAGTAAAAGCATACCGCGAAACTTACTGGATGCCGGACTACACCCCGAAAGACACGGATATCCTGGCCTGTTTTAAGGTTACACCACAAGATGGTGTCCCTCGTGAAGAAGTTGCCGCTGCCGTTGCAGCAGAATCATCAACTGGTACCTGGACTACGGTATGGACCGATCTACTGACTGATCTGGATTATTATAAAGGTCGCGCTTACGCAATTGAAGACGTGCCAGGTGATGATACCTGTTTCTACACCTTTATCGCCTACCCGATTGACCTGTTCGAAGAAGGCTCTGTTGTTAATGTAATGACCTCTCTGGTTGGTAACGTATTCGGCTTTAAGGCACTACGCGCACTGCGTTTGGAAGATATCCGTTTCCCCATCGCTTATGTTATGACTTGTAATGGGCCACCACAGGGTATCCAGTTAGAACGTGACATCCTGAATAAATATGGTCGTCCAATGTTGGGTTGTACGATTAAACCTAAACTGGGTCTGTCGGCTAAAAACTATGGTCGTGCCTGTTATGAAGGTCTGCGTGGCGGTCTTGATTTCACCAAGGATGATGAGAATGTTAACTCACAACCCTTCATGCGCTGGCGTGCCCGTTTCGATTTCGTAATGGAAGCGATTCACAAAGCCGAAGCCGAAACCGGTGAGCGTAAAGGTCACTACTTAAATGTAACTGCCGCAACCTCTGATGAAATGATGAGACGTGCTGAATACGCGAAAGAAATCGGCGCACCGATCATCATGCATGATTACATCACCGGCGGCTGGTCTGCGAATACACAGTTAGCACAATGGTGTCAGAACAACGGTATGTTGTTACACATTCACCGTGCTATGCATGCGGTACTCGATCGCAACCCGCACCACGGTATTCACTTCCGCGTATTAGCCAAGATCTTACGTCTGTCCGGTGGTGACCATCTGCACTCAGGTACGGTTGTTGGTAAGTTAGAAGGCGACCGTGAAGCAACACTGGGCTGGATCGACCTCATGCGCGATTCATTCATCAAAGAAGATCGTTCACGCGGTATCTTCTTCGACCAGGATTGGGGCGCGATGCCAGGCGTACTGCCGGTTGCCTCTGGTGGTATCCATGTATGGCACATGCCGGCACTGGTTAACATCTTTGGTGATGATTCCGTACTGCAGTTTGGTGGCGGCACATTAGGTCACCCCTGGGGTAATGCAGCGGGTGCTGCGGCTAACCGTGTCGCGGTTGAAGCCTGTGTAGAAGCACGCAACACGGGACGTGAGCTTGAGAAAGAAGGTAAAGACATCCTGACAGCAGCAGCAAAACATAGCCCTGAACTGGCCGCAGCAATGGAAACATGGAAAGAGATCAAGTTTGAATTTGATACTGTTGACAAACTGGACGTATCTCACAAGTAATTTTTTAATTGTCAGGTCGGGAACCAGGATCAGGTTCCCGACCTGACTAACAACAAAATAGTTAACTCTATCTGGAGCAATAAAAATGCAAGATTATGAATCAAGTTTGAGTAATACCTCAAGCCGCAAGTTTGAAACATTCTCATATCTGCCACCGATGACAGCTGAGCAGACGCGTCAGCAGATCGAATACATCGTCAGCAAGGGCTGGAACCCAGGCATCGAACACACCGAACCAGAGAATGCTAATGGCCATTACTGGTATATGTGGAAACTGCCCATGTTTGGTGAAACCGATGTTGATGCAATCCTGAAAGAGGTTGAAGCTTGTCATACCGCTCATCCAGACAACCACGTTCGTCTGCTGGGTTTTGACAACTTCGCTCAATCAGCGGGCGCGTCGATGGTTATATATCGTGGAAAAACTGTGTAACGGCACATATCACCCCTGAGTTTCACAATCGCTGCCCCGTTAACTCAAGAGACAGGGATTGCGTTTCTCTATCAGAGAAGCGTGATTCATGCCTCGAACTTACCAGATAATTTCACAGGTGAAATAATCATGAGCAAACCAGATAAATATATCGGCATTGATAACGAAATCAATGGTGGCATGACCAGTATTGGCAAGATCATCCGTGATGGCTGGATGTTTGGCCTCATCGAAGAAAACGAAACTTGTGAAGGCTGGAACCTGGCCGGGATTGACGCTTTGTTGCAAAAAGTGAATACCGAGTGGGATAAGCACGGCTGTTTGGTCAGCCAGTTACCCGATCCATTAGCACAGCGTCACCAAAGAATTTATGCATTGGCCAGACAAAAGGCAAAAGCCGCAGGCTGGTCAGGCGAATGCGAAACCAATGACGAAGACGAATAAACTCAAACACAAGTGTAAGCAGGTGCAACTATGACTGATACAAGAGTAGATCCAGAACAGTACATCATCAAGGATGAACCTTACTACGAAGCCATTGGTAAAGAGATAGAACTCTACCAGGCCGCCTACGATGTACGTATGCCAATGATGTTGAAAGGCCCCACTGGCTGTGGTAAATCCCGCTTTGTCGAATACATGGCATGGAAACTACAACGTCCATTGATAACCGTCGCCTGTAATGAAGATATGACCGCATCCGATTTAGTGGGACGTTTTCTGCTCGATAAAGACGGCACCAAATGGCAGGATGGCCCACTGACCATGGCTGCACGTATCGGTGCCATCTGTTACCTTGACGAAGTAGTAGAAGCACGTCAGGACACCACCGTTGTCATCCATCCACTAACCGACCATCGCCGCTCTTTACCGCTGGACAAAAAAGGTGAACTGATCAAAGCGCACCCGGATTTTCAGCTGGTAATTTCTTATAACCCCGGTTATCAGAGTTTAATGAAAGATCTCAAACAATCCACCAAACAACGTTTTGGTGGGCTGGATTTTGATTACCCGGAAACCGAACTGGAAGTCGCGATTGTATGCAAAGAATCTGGCGTGGACAAAGACATTGCAGAAAAACTGGTACAGATCGCACACCGTGCCCGTAACCTGAAAGGTCACGGTCTGGATGAAGGTATCTCCACCCGTCTGTTGGTTTATGCTGGACAGCTAATCAACAAAGGTGTTGATGCCGAGGCCGCCTGTAGTATTACCATGGTAACGCCATTAACGGATGATCCTGATATGCGCGACACCCTGAATGCTGCTGTACAGACCTTCCTGGGCTAAAAAACAAACCACCCAATAGGGTATACCGCTATGTCGTCTATCAAACTTGAAGATTATGCAGAATTTCTGGAGCAGGCAGCACCAGAGATAAGGGATATTCTTGATAGCACTTTTCACGAAGCTGCACGCATCATGTCACCTGCCGGACTAGGCGATTATATGGACGGTGCCCGTGCACTAAGTAATCTTCGTCGTGGCCCCGACCTTGTTATCACCTACCTGGAAGAAATGCCATTAGTTGCCAAAGAGTGTGGCGAAGATATTATCCCCGACTGCATTACCGCTGCCATGAAGGTTTCATCAATGACCTCGGGCGAGGTCATCACCCTGATGTTTTCCAGCTTGCCGACTGTAGCCAAACGCCTCGGTGATGCCCAACTGGTACGCGGTTATCTCACCCTGATTCATCAGTTAGCGTCAACTGCTGCGCGTGGTTTACGACCCATGCTAAGCCACATTGATGAACTATTATCAAAGTTAACCCTGAGCGGTCTACGGCGCTGGGCGAATTTTGGTGCGCAGGCCTATCGTCGCGACTTTAATAACCTGACTTCCTATTTCAACCTGGAGTCAGCGGATAGCCGCGCTATGCTGGAAAAAGAACGCCGTGGCGTACTGTTTGTTAAAGTACAACGCAAATTGAACTTCTACCTGCGTGCCTTGTGGGGGCGTGATTTTTTCATTCGTCCAACGGGTGCTGACTACACTGATTTTCGCCCCTATGTCGAAGATCGCATTCTCTATGTACCCGATGCCCTCGATGACGTAGCAGACATCGCTGGTCTCGAACTGTATCGTGCCACCGTCGCACACATGGCATCGCACATGATCTACACCAGTGCCTCCATGTCAGCCGAACAACTCAGCCCGGCACAGATGTTTTTCATCGGCCTGCTGGAAGATGCACGCATCGAATACAAGGCTATCAATAGTTTCCCCGGTCTGAAAAAACTATGGCGATCATTGATGCAGGCTGAGTATAAAGAATCTGTCGAACACGAAACGGTACCTGTGCTGGAAAATCTGGCACTACAACTACTGGATAGCAGCATAAAAAATGATGATGAAGCACTCAACAACTTTGTTGAAAAGTTTCATGCCAGTATCGAACATAACCAGGATGATAACCACTTCGCTTGGCTGATGGGTGTCGAGTTATATAATATATTCGCTAGTCGCAAAGCGGTTCCCAGCTTGCGTATTCTGGAACGCTACCGCATCCCTTATCGTGATGATAATCGTATTATCTGGCACTTCGAAGATATCAACTGGGATTCAGGAATTGAATACATGGCGGCCAGCCAGCGCCAGGTTCGCCGTCAGGTTAGCCCGCTGATGATGGCACATGAAGTCGACTGTGAACTGGCTGGTAATGATGCGCAGGAGATATGGACTTGCTCGGATTTAATGCGTTTCTATGAAGACGACCTGACTGATAACGCCAAAAGTTTTAACGCTGAATGGGGCAAAGAGCCGGTATCTGATCCCTTCCATTATCAGGAATGGGATTACCAGATTCAGCTCCATCGTCCGGACTGGGCGACAGTGTATGAACGTCGTCTGCCTAAAGGCAACCCGGAGGATATTGATAATATTCTCACCGAACACAAACCGATTGCACATCGCATTCGACAAATCATCGACCTGCTAACCCCGGCTGGTGTACAACGCCAACGTGGTATGGAAGACGGCGATGAGATCGATATTAATGCGGCAGTAGATGCCATGATATCACTACGCATGGGTGAACAACCCAACCCACGCATTACCATGCGCAACGTGTTAAAAACCCGTGATCTTTCCGTTGTAGTATTACTCGATCTATCCGAATCCACCAATGAAAAGGTGGGTGACTCGGATAAAACTATCCTGCAACTAACGCGTGAAGCGGCCACTCTGGTTGCCACTGCCATTGATGGCATTGGTGATCCCTTCGCGCTACACGGCTTTGCCTCTGATGGTCGCCACGATGTGCAATATTATCGCTTCAAGGATTTTAATCAGCACTTTGATGACGAGGCTAAATCACGTCTCGCAGGCATGACGGGAGGCTTATCCACTCGCATGGGTGCGGCGCTGCGCCATGCTGGACACCACCTGTTAAAGCAACAGGAGCGACGCAAACTTATCCTGCTGGTCACCGATGGCGAGCCAGCCGATATTGATGAACAGGATCCACAGCATTTACGCCATGACACCAAAAAGGCCGTCGAAGAATTATATTCCACCGGCGTTCTCACCTACTGCCTGACTCTGGACCCACATGCCGATAGTTATGTGAAACGTATTTTTGGTGAAAATAACTATACCATAATCGAACATGTCGACCGTCTACCCGAGCAACTGCCATTATTGTTTGCCAGTCTTACCGGGTAATGAATTAAATCACGAGGGAACAAACGATGCCAGTCGTTGATATGAAAGATATGCTACAACACGCCTACCAACATGGTTACGCAGTAGGTGCCTTTGAGGTAACCAACCTGGATTCTTTAGAAGGCATCATGATGGCAGCAGAACAAGCGCGCGCACCTGTGATCCTGAGTCTGGCTGAATCACACTTTGAATATTATGATTTTGAACTGCTGATTCCTGCGGTAGAAGTCGCAGCAAAACGCTCCCTGGTGCCAGTAGCCATTCATTTTGATCATGCTACCAGCCTTGAGTCCGCAGTCAGAGGCATTAATCAAGGCTGTAATGGCGTACTTGTCGATCTCTCTCACCAGGACTTTTCTGAAAACACCCGTACAACTAAACAGGTGGTTGATACAGCACATGCCTGTGGCATCGCAGTGGAGGGTGAACTCGGTTACATCCCCGGTGTTGAAGGGCAAGGTGCTGAACACTATCCCGGTGATCTTGCCTATACCTCAGTGGCAGAGGCCAAGGCCTATGTAGAACGAACCGGGGTGGATTTTCTTGCGGTGTCCATTGGTACCGTACATGGACACATGAAGGGCAAACCCAGGCTGGACTATCAACGCCTGAAACAGATTAATGAATCACTGGGTATTCCGCTGGTTATACACGGTGGTAGCGGTCTATCGGATGACCAGTTTCACCGCTTGATTTGCCACGGCGTAGCCAAAATCAACTGTTTTACTGCCTTATCGGATGTGGAGGAAAAACAACTCAGGAAAAACACAAAAAAAACGTCTTCTAATGGATACACTCGCGTGCAGAAAGACATTAAACAGGCTATTGCCGCCGAGGTTGAACGTTGCATGCGCCTGTGGGGGGCAGCAGGACGAGCGGCCGAGGTATTGACCCGATGTCAATCGTGGACACCGGTTGAACATATACTGATTTACAAGGCTGAAGGTATAAACCTGCCCCAGGTTGAAACAATAATGGCAGAGGGTTGCCGGATGTTTTCTTCCATTCCCGGCGTGCGTGAAGTTTTTATAAGTAAGGCAGGACAAGACAGTACACAGCAGCAATACACCTGGCTGGTACGTTTTTGTCACTCAAAGATAGCGGACAATCACCAACAACACCCGGCCTATATAAGTTTTACCAACAATCTATCCCGTTCAACAGCGGAGAAATGCAGTAGCATTAATTTCCAGGCAGCAGTTTAGGTAGGATGCGCACTGCGCAGTAAAAAACTCACAGCTGTGATTGCAAATAATTCTGCAAACCAATTTTATCAATCAAACCCAGTTGTTTCTCCAACCAATAGGTATGATCTTCCTCAGTATCTGCCAGCATTACCTCAAGGATCTCACGCGTCTGATAATCACCCTCTTGCTCACAACGGGCAATCGCCTTTTTGAGGGCGGCAATTACGCTTTGCTCCAATCCAAGGTCATTGCGTAGCATTTCGGGCACATCACCGCCAATATGAAGCGCACTACGACTGGACAGATCTGGCTTACCTTCCAGAAACAGGATCCGTTTAATCAACAGATCAGCATGTTGCTTCTCATCATCCATCTCATGATCAATACGTTCATACAGCTTGGAGAAGCCCCAATCATCAAACATGCGTGAATGAATAAAATACTGATCCATCGCAGTCAGTTCACCGGCAAGGAGTTCGTTGAGGGTATCAATAATTGCGTTATTACCTTTCATTGTTCTTGCTCCTTACATCATTGCCTGTAAATAGTTTTTAATACCCAATTTGTCGATCAGGGTTAATTGGGTCTCCAACCAGTCCAGATATCCTTCTGTGTATTCCAGCATATCCTCCAATAGGTCGCGGCTGACATAATCACCGACTAACTCACACTGAGGAATCGCCCGTACCAATTCACTTCGCATACGGATAACAAGGGCCAGATCGCTTTGTAACATTTCCTGCGTATCTTCACCGATCAGTAACTTACCCAAATCTTGCAGGTTCGGCAAACCTTCCAGAAAGAGCACCCGCTCAATCAAATCATCGGCCTGCTTCATCGCCTTAATAGAGGCCTTATAGGTATGCTCATTCAAACCACCCAGACCCCAGTGTTTATACATACGGGCATGGAGGAAAAACTGATTAACAGCGGTAAGCTCATTCTTCAACAACGGGTTGAGGAGCCTTGTTATAGATTGATCACCTTGCATCATCGATTCCTTCAATAATTAGTCGCTGGCAAGCATTGCACCAGCTAATAACGTGGCAGGCACCTGTTCAATAAAAGGGACATGAACACTGGTCTTCATTCTGTGTTCTTTCAACATCCCCCTGGCACATTGTCCACATTGTCCACATTGGTTCGCGACACCCAGTTCCTTACGCAAATCGTACAAGGAACTCGCCCCGTCCTCAATTGCAGCATTAATCTGTTTATCTGTGACCTGGTTACAAATACATATGTACATAGTGAGACCTTTAACGAATAAGGTCTCATTAAAACACGAATGAGAATGATTATCAATAAGGTCTTACTTAAAAAATCAGCCACCACCAGACGATCCACAGCCACCACAGGAACCCGAGCCACCGGTGACAGCAAAGGCATTATTAAACACAAAACTGGCACCCGTCGGGCGATCAACATAATCAATCTCCACACCCTGCAGAAATCCCATCGCAACCACATCGACATAAATCTTGAAACCATCCATCTCAAGCACACGATCCTGCTCCGAACAAGCATCGGTAAAGGTCATGCCATAACCCATGCCACCACAACCTCCACCCGAGACAAAAACGCGAATCGCTTCCAGGTCATCATCCGCCGACTGAAACAGTTCAGCCATCTTGCCCTCAGCCATTGCGCTTAAAGAAAGTTCATCCTTCGATATTATCTTGCTAAAAGTATTTACTGATTCACTCACCATCGTTTCCTCTTTAAAAACCATAAAATGATAACTGAGAGGGAGTTTAGCACTTCTTGAGTAAAAATCTGGCATTGAAGTTATATGGATTTTAACAGCCACCTAATCTAAATGAGAATGATTTGTGTTTATATTGTTTTTATACTAGAATACACACATCCTTAATCCACATTAATAACAATGGAATAAAAAATGAAGCTATCCAAACCTCTTTCAGCCCTCATCGGCAGCCTCTTGATCAGCTCCACAGCGATCGCTGCCACCAACACACCAAGCCTGGAGGAGATGTGGAATCTTATTCAACAACAACAACAGGAAATTCAGACTCTGAAGGCCTCCTTAAACCAGACCCGCAACGAGGTCGAGGCCAGCGCCGATATCATTGATGAGATCAGCACCGTTAGCCCCACCACAGTCAGCAAGACCCAGGTCGGCGGTTATGGTGAGCTTCATTACAATAGTCTAACCAACCAGGCAGTGGGCGGTGGCGACAACAAAAACACCGTCGATCTTCATCGCTTCGTTATGTTCCTGAACCATCAGTTCAACGACAAGATTCGCTTCTTCTCCGAACTGGAAGTTGAACACGCCATGATTGAGGGCGCAACAGGTGGTGCCGTTGAGATGGAGCAGGCCTTTCTTGAGTTTGATATTAGTCCGGAAACCCGAATACGTGCGGGTATGCAGCTGATACCTGTTGGCATCATTAACGAGACCCATGAACCCAATACCTTCTATGGTACCGAACGCAACCCTATTGAAAAGAACATCATCCCCACCACATGGCGTGAAGCAGGTGCCATGCTCAAAGGTCGCTGGGGCGCAGGTTGGAGCTATGATCTGGCCTACACCTCCGGCCTGGATCTATCGGCTGCTAACACGGTACGCAGTGGACGCACCAATGTATCCAATGCCCCGGCTAAATCAGGCCTGTTCAGTGGTCGCATCAAATGGGCTGGCTGGAAGGGTGTCGAGTTAGCAAGCACCCTGATGTATCAGGATGATTACAATCAGGGTCAACTGGCAAGCAAGGGGCAGGCACGGCTATGGGAGACCCATGCCGTAGTACAGCGTGGACCTTATAGCCTGCGCGCACTGTATGCTGACTGGAATCTTAGTGACAAGACCAGCGGTTATGACCGTCAAACCGGTTGGTACATCGAGCCCTCCTACAAGATTAATAGCCAATGGGGGCTGTTTACACGTTATAATCGCTGGGATAATCAGGCGGGTGACAGCACCGACAGTGTCTACAAACAGCTGGATATTGGTGCCAATTACTGGCCTCACAAAGATGTTGTCGTCAAGATTGATTATCAAAACCAAAAAACACCCACCGGCAAGGACGAGTATGATGGTGTTAATGTTGGACTTGGTTACCAGTTTTAATCCATTATCAGGGTAAACCCTCTTATGAAACGAAGTATAATGAGACCTTTGCACAATACAATCACGAGTAAAAATGACTGAAATCTCACTGCTTTTCGTTAGAAAATTTGTCAATAGCTCGCTATTAACTGCGTTTCCTGCCTCGATCAGTAAAATTTCAGCTCATTTTTCTTTCGCGCCGGTATCATGCAAAGGTCTCATATTGCTTCTTTGTCTACTATCCCCCATCGGTCAATCACTGGCCGATGAGGTTTATCAAAAACCAAGAGACTTCATCAAAGAGGTGTTCGCAGGGGTATCCCCGCTCTCCCATACGCTATGGGTTACCAAAGATCGTCGTCAGACCGTTGAAGAAATTCTCGGAGAACGACCTAGAAGTCTACGTGTGCGCTTCTGGGAATATGGCGCACGTAGTGCCTGGATTCTTGATGCGACAGGCAAGGATCATCCCATTACTGCTGGCATTGTGGTTAATCAAGGCAAGATCGAACGCGTCAAGATACTGATCTTCCGTGAGAGTCGTGGCTGGGAGGTGCGCCACGCCTTCTTTACCGATCAATTCATTGATGCAAAGATAACCAAAGAACATGTACTCACCAAAGATATTGATGGTATTTCAGGGGCCACCCTGTCTGTTCGTGCCGTCACTGCAATGGCACGTCTGGCTCTGTATTATAGTAACGAGATAAAGAAACAACTATGACCCGCAAGCAAGCAGGGCTAAAGGTTAAGCTCCGATCCATCTATCTGTGGCATCGCCACATCGGTGGCATCGCTGCAATCCTTGTCCTGATTCTGGCAATCACGGGTATCCTGATCAATCACAGTCAAACACTGGAATTCAACAAAAATTACATCCAGTCCAGCGGGTTACTCAATTGGTATAATATCCATCCACCTGCCCTGGGACCATCCTATGCCTTACCGGAACATAGCCTGAGTCAATTAGGTGAATATATTTATCTGGATACAACCCCCGTCACACAACATGCAGCACCCTTAATCGGTGGTATACAGCAGGACGAGGAAATCATTATTGCCACTCGGCAACAACTTATTATCACCACTTTACAGGGAGAGCTCATCGAGATACTGGACGAAAGTTCCGGCTTACCCGAAAACATTGAGGCGATTGGTAGCGATCATTCAGGGAGAATTATTCTCAAGAGTGCAGGGGTTAACTACCGTGGACATATCGGTGACTTTACCTGGGAAAGAGTGGATAATCTGGCACCACCATCAGGAAACAGTCCTGCTGCCATTTCAGACGAGATGCGCACAAGGATAGAAGATAATTATATGAACCATATCCTGACGGTAGAACGTGTATTACTCGATCTGCATAGCGGTAGAATACTGGGTAATGCTGGAATATGGTTGATGGATATTGCCGCCATCCTGCTAATATTACTCAGCCTGAGCGGTAGTTACTTGTGGTGGAAACAAAAACAAAAACACTTGAAGAAAAAATAACTTCCCATTAAATCCAGACCTTGTGATGGTGCGTAATACGCACCCTACCCAATATACAATCAACCAAAAATCAGGTGCTCCAGAGCCTTTAGCGCATCCTTATAGACATCACGTTTGAACGAGACCACCTCATCCAGTGGGTACCAGTAATCCACCCAACGCCAGTGATCAAACTCAGGGGTATCGGCATGAGTCAAACAGATATCCTGTTCCTCACCCGTTAGACGTAGCATAAACCAGACCTGTTTCTGCCCAATACAGAGTGGCTGGCTATTCCAGCGAATATAACGCTCCGGCAGTCGATAACGCAGCCAACCATCGGTTGATCCAATAATCTCAACATGCTTCGGGCGCAGACCCACTTCTTCAAAAAGCTCTCGATACAGCGCCTGCTCCGCACTCTCGCCCTGCTTGATCCCACCTTGAGGAAACTGCCAGGCATCCTGACCAATCCTTCTTGCCCACAACACACGACCTTCTGCGTTACTCAGGATGATACCTACATTCGGTCTGTATCCTTCCTCATCAATCACAACAACCTTCCCACTAATTCGTGCATCTAATACCTTAATAATACAAGGCGGTGGCGAAAACGCTAGTCTATTTATCCTTATCTACACTTTTCCAGTTCACGAATGCGTCATAACAAGGTAGGATGCCCATTTTGAACCCTGTTATATTGAAGAAGAATCGCCATGCCCCTTGCCCTGTTCGATCTGGATAACACCCTGTTAGCAGGTGACAGTGATTATCTCTGGGGACAATTTCTGGTTGAACAGAATATTGTTGATCCCATTGAATTTGCAAAAGAAAACAAACGATTTTATATCGAATATGAACGCGGTGAACTGGATATCAAAGAGTTTCTGGCATTCCAGTTAAAACCACTAGGCACACACAACAAAGAACAATTACATCGCTGGCGCGAACAATTTCTGCATGAAAAGATTGATCCAATCATACTGCCTGGCGCGCGCGATTTATTAAAAACACACACGAACAAAGGGGATACTCCCCTTATTATCACCGCAACCAATCGTTTTATAACCGGCCCCATTGCCGAGATATTCGGGGTAGAGCACCTGCTGGCAACCGAGGTCGAAATACGCGATGGAGAATATACCGGCCAGTCAACCGATACCCCCTGTTTTCAACAAGGTAAGGTCGAACGCCTGGAACGCTGGCTGGCAGAACACGATGTCACACTAGATGACAGTTTCTTCTACAGCGACTCCCACAACGACCTGCCACTATTAAAGCTAGTCAGCCATCCCGTAGCGGTTGATCCCGATGACATACTAAGAGAATATGCCAACCAACAAGGCTGGCCGATTATCAGCCTGCGCTAACTACATTAACAGCCTTTTGCTCCAACCAGGCATTGATATTATCTACCACCTGCACACATATCTTCTGCGTATTTGTAGCCTCATCACCCGTTAAGCCAGGCACATTACAAATAATCACACCACGCTCTTTAGCCGCAACCTTATCAATATGGTTCGTACTATCCCCCGCCGCAACAATCAATTGTAGCTTATAGGTCTCCTTGATAAATTGCGCTGTAATCGGCGCATTGACACTAATAACAATATCCGAACGCCAGCAACGATCCTCAATCTCCTCTTCATCCAGCGAGAGAAATTGTAACCAGCTAAACTTCGGCAGATTTACCCCCGGAAAATCAGCCTCACCCACCAACTGCGCACTATCAATCATAACTATATTCATTATTCATACCTCTATTGGTGCGTGGTACGCACCCCACCTCAAAAACTATAACCGCTAGAGATAGGTGGGTCGTTCCTCTTTATCATAGACCCTTGCCCGCATGGACGCGGGCATGGAGCCACCAGGGATGGTTTCACGGCGCGTCTATGATAAAAAGGAGCGACCCACCTATCGCGGATGTATATCTCCCATTTCCCAACAAAGTACCCGATTATTAGCCGGCATCTCATAATCCCCACACAAAGACATCCCCTGTTCATTAGCTAATTGATCCAACGCCTCAAAGTCACGAATCCCACTCACAGAATCCCGTTGCTTTAACCAGACATCAAAACTACGATTACTCTCACTGGTGTACTCACCCTGATAATTAAAGGGTCCATACAAGATCAATAAACCACCCGCAGACAAAAGACGACCCACACCCGAAAACAGATTAACCACCGATGACCAGCCCATAATATGCACCGCATTCGCCGAAAACACCACATCACAATCCAGCACAGGCCAATCCACCTGATCCACATCCAGATTCAATGCTTGCCGAACATTCGCTAAACCAGACGCATCAACCCACTGCCGAATACCCGCATGATTATCATCCCGATCACTGGTGTGCCACACCAGATGCGGCATCTGCTCAGCAAAAAACACCGCATGCTGACCCGTACCACTGCCGATTTCAAGCACTACACCAACATCCGCCAACAAAGGGCGAATAACGTCAATAATGACATCTTTATTCTGCTCGCAAGACTCAGCATAAGGCTTCATATTCATACTCAACTATTCATGGTGCGTGGTACGCACCCTACCCTTGTCATTCCGCGTAGGCGGGAATCCGGCGTTACCTCTGCCCCATTAACTCAAGAGACAGGAATTGCTCCTTTCTATCAGAGACCCTTGCCCGCATGGACGCGGGCATGGAGCCACCATGGATGGTTTCACGGCGTGTCTCTGATAGAAAGGAGCAATCCCTGTCTCGAACTTACCAGACATATTTTTTTCGATGAATATCATATTATTACAGCCTCTTGCTGGTGCGTGGTACGCACCCTACCGATAAGGCGACCGTGCCTCTTGCTCCAACACATAAGCACGCACCCCCTCCCGTTCCCGCTGCACAAACTGTTTAATCGCCGCATCAAAATACTTATTTAACAACCAATGGTTCGAGTGCGTAATCACCGGCACAAACCCCCGCGCCATCTTGTGCTCACCACCCGCACCCGGTTCAAAAGACTGCAGCCCCTGCTTAATACAATACTCAATCCCCTGATAATAACAGGCTTCAAAGTGCAAGGCATCCAACTGTTCGATACAACCCCAATGCCTGCCATATAAAGTTGTGTCACTGCGATACATCAAAGCACCCGCCACACATTGACCATCAAGATCAGCCATGACCAGGATCGTCTGTTGCGGCATCAAACGAGCCACCTCAATAAAAAAACCTTCATTTAAAGTAGGCGTTCCCCACTTCTCATCAAATAGCTTTTTATAAAACAAGGCAAAATCCTGCCAGTCCTGGGCACTCGCCTCATCACCCTGCAACAAACGTATCTTTATGCCCTGATCGCGAACCCGGCGTCTTTCCTGACGAATATTCTTTCGTTTCTTCGGCACCAACGCAGCAAGGAAATCATCAAAACAAGTATAGGCCTTATTCGCCCAGTGAAACTGACAACTCTCCCGTGTATGCATATATTTTGAGAGAAAATCATGCTCACCCACCGGTGGAAACAGACAATGCAGACTACTCGCCTGTATCTCATTAGCATGCTGCTGGGCTGTTTGCAGCAGGGCGAGATAAACACAATCTTCTTCTCCGGCAAGCGATAACAAACGCTGTCCTGTTGCCGGTGTATACGGAATCGCGCTAACCAGCTTCGGAAAATAATCCATCTCCTGTTGCCGCCAGGCATCCGCCCAGGCCTCATCAAAAACAAACTCACCATAGGAATTCGACTTTTTATACAGTGGCATCGCGCCAACCAGTCGACCTGAATCATAAGCCGCGACATGACAAGGCATCCAGCCATATTCCTCACCCACACAACCATGATGCTCCAGCGCAGCAAGAAATTCATGACGGATAAAGGGGTTATTATCCCGAACCATAGCATTCCAGGCACTAGCATCTATCTCATCCAGCGAATGATGTATTCTGAGTTCCAGGCTAGCCAAATAAACGATTCCACCAACGCCTGCGGTTGCCTGGCAAAGCGACTGCCGCATGTAAATCAACCGGCATAAGCTTTGACATCACCCAGCCGGGCAGCGGTGGATTATCACTAAAGCCGCAAGACACCCCAAGATTATTCGGATCAAATATTTTCACAAAGGTCGGTTGCAAGGGGTCATCAACATAAACAATACCGCAATATTCCTCACCATGATCACGCCGCAGAATAATATCAACCTCATCAATAAAGATATGCAACTGTTCAGGGTTAGAGACCTCAGCCGGCGGTTGTTCACCAACCGCATAGATATACCAGTCATCCTCGGCATGCAAACGTATTACCGACCATAGATCATCCAGATGATCCCAGCTACGCATCGCCAGAAAACTACCTTTAAATGCCAACCTGAAACCTTCTATTTGAATATCACTCACAACGCACCTGCCTGTCCATTGGTTAATCCACCCATCCCGTAATCGTGACCAGCGACAAGACCACAATCCATAGAAACAGACTACGCCAGACCAGATCAATCGCTGATTGCAATAGATCCGACCATTCACTATCGGGGGTCTTTTCAGGATCAAGGCTCAATGCCCCACCCCCGATATCAATCAATAACTCCTCGGATAGATCACCCAGATTGCGGGTGTAATGATCGCCTCCAGCCTTCCATGCCTTGAAGGCAAGATCAAAATTACCCGACAGGGCATAAGAAAAAGCCAACAGACGGGCAGGAATCCAGTTCAGAATTGACTGCATTCGATATAAGGCCGTGGCCACTGCATCATTATCACTCCAGAGATTCTGCTGCCTTAACATGAGGACAGAACGCACCAATACCGCCCCCAAAGGACCCAGCAACAAAAACCAGAACAGTACCGAAAAGATTGCCACATTCGCCTTTACCAACACCGCAAATACCAGCACATGACCTCGTTCTTCAAGGTCTTCCGGTGCATCAACCCCCAGAAAATCACCAGCAACGCGGTAGGCCGAGTCATCATCCCCTTGCTGCATCGCATCACGATACTGATTAGCAAGCTCGGTAAGATCATTAATGCCAATACAATAAAGAACAATAAAGATCGAAAATACCAGACCAGGAATATCCCACAGAAAACTATCCAACCAAACCTGCAACAGTGCCACAACCAATAACAGCGGTAACAAAGCAAAGACCACGGCAAAGGCGGCCTCGCGTTGAACCAAAGACTGCACCCACGACATCTCGGTTATCAGGTTGAACGGTAATTGATATTCCCGCCATTGACGCGCACCACCCCATACTCGATCCATAAATAGCGCGATAATAATCGTTAGTAAAGCCATAAACATCCAATGATTTGTTGGTAAAACTGCCTGATTGTACCAATTTCAGCCTAAAAAAGCTCTAATCGAGCCCATTCAAAGGCAGAACCCGGATCACTCTTCCTGCCCGGAGCAATATCACTGTGCCCCACCACCCGCTCAGAATGAATCGCCGGGTAATGCCCCATCAAAAAATCCTTTAATTCGATGAGTTGTTGATACTGTATATCCGTATAGGGCTCATCATCCTGCCCCTCCAACTCAATCCCGATGGAGTAGTCATTACAATGTTGTCGTCCTTGAAATGCCGATACTCCAGCATGCCATGCCCGCGCCACAAAGGGCACATATTGAATAACCTCGCCATCACGCCTGATCAATACATGAGTAGAAACCTTAAGTCCCTCTAGCTGAGAAAAATAGGGATGCGCAGAGCTATCTAGCTGATTCATAAATAGATCATCAATCCAGCCCCCTCCATATTGCCCGGGTGGCAAACTAATCCCATGAATAACCAGCAGACTAATCACTTCGCCTTGAGGACGCTCATCCTGATTAGGCGAGCGATGTTGTAATACTGACTCAAGTAGCCCTGTTTCTGTATTAAGTTTCATCTTTTAATTTCACATGAAGATAGATTGCTTTATGATTAATACCATAGAATCCTTATCACTGAAAGCCTATCACCATGAAATATAATATTAGCAAGACAGTCACCCTGATGCTCACCCTGTTGTTTATATTTAACAGCGCCCCCCTGCTTGCTGAAGAACGCTATGTCAGTGACCGCCTGGAAATCACTATGCGGAGTGGTCAGGGATCTCAATTCAAGATCATCCGCATGTTAAAAAGCGGTACCCCGCTTGAGCTTATCGAACAGGACAAGAGCTCTGGCTACAGTCTGATGCGAACTAAACGTGGCACCGAAGGCTGGGTATTAAACCGTTACCTGATGCGCACACCCGCTGCCCGCACGCAGCTGGAACAGATCAAAAAACAACAAGGTCAGCTTTCACATGAAAAAAAGAAACTGGCAAAACAACAACAGGAAGGCGAGGATCATCTGAAGAACCTTGAACAATCCAGCAAGAAACTGTTAATCAACAACCGTAGCCTGTCCAAACAACTGGAAGAGATTCATAAAACCGCATCCAGCGCACTGGCTATCAATAATGAGAATAAAACATTGAAGGCTCGCCTGATGAAGATTGAACGCGAGCAACAAACTCTGCAACAGGAATATAGCGCACTCAAAGATCGCACCGATAGAGACTGGTTTATGATCGGTGCCGGGGTATTATTACTGGGTATTATTGCCGGTCTAATCCTGCCCCGCTTCCAGTGGCGCAGACGTCATCAGGACTGGGGCTCACTATAGTCAACGGGCGATGGCATTATTGATTGCAGCAATAGCAAATCAATCTCGTCAAAACGGAGCAGTCGCCCACCATTCTCCTTGATATAACGTAGCGCTGCCTCTTCACGGGAGAATGGGGCCAACATCACACCCATCGCAACCCTCTTCTTTTCATCCAGTACATACCAGGCATTTCTTGCCTCCAGCATCACCGGGTGATCAGGGTCATCCCATCCTTCACCACCCATATCATGCACATAAATCGTTTCAACAATAGCGGCAGATTCAGGTTGCAATAACCAGATAAATAATTCATGGGTTGAACAAAAGCGAATTGCCTCCGGCTGCTTCCTGAGATAGACCATCGCCTTGGGCCCTGAAAAACGGGCAATAACCATACCACAGACATGACACTCATCCGAGTCATGGAAGATACCTGCCCCCCGTGACTGATCTTTTACCTCAGTATTTTCACAGCCGGCAATTGTCAAAAAAATCATAAACCACAAGAATCGAAAATACATGTAACTATTTATCCTGAACATCTCATGAACCCTGCACAATCTCAAATAGACTTACGTTGAAAAATGGTGATTGCCAGTCCTAATGGCAGACAGATCCATGCCACCAGTATGCCGAGCAATACAGCAGGATTAAACAAAGGCCCGGTCGCAATAACAGCCAGACCTGTATACTCACGAACGGCTTCAAAACTGGCAAGATTAGCGATTCGAAAGATATCAGCCGGATTCAATAACAATAGATAGGATAACCATTCACCATCACCACTACCGGATTCCATTACCAATAAACCCAGTAACACCATATCAAATATCAGGACAAACCAGAACCAGAGCACCAAGGCAAGACCCGCTGCCCGTGACTTCTCCGATACCATCACACTGAGTAATTGAGCCAGAGCAATAAACACCCAACCCAGAAGTGTCGCCGAAAGGATAAAGAAGCCAAATGCATTCCATAGGCTCGCATCACTAACCTGATCAGATAACATGGCAATAACAAGTCCTGATCCACCAAAACCCAATACCGTTGAAACCGCCAGAATACTGGCGAAACCAATAAACTTGCCCAGTAATAATTCAGCTGCGGTGACTGGATAGGTCATCAATAATAACAAGGTACCCTGTTCATTCTCACCCACAATACAATCGTATGCCAGCAACAACGCAATCAGGGGGATCAGAAAGATCGCCAGACTGGCAAGACTAACGATCAAAGTAGCCAGGGATGAAAAACCTACCAGACCCGAGGCTGCCGAACCAAAATAAGAGATACCCAGTGCCAGCACAGCAAATACAATAGTAATAGCAAATACCCAGCGATTACGCAGGCCATCGGTAAATTCCTTACCCGCAACAATCAAGATCGGAGACATGTCTGCCCCCTGTCTGCTACATCCTGATTAAAGTATTCATAAAGGCTCTCAAGACCAGGATTTAACATCTGAATATCATTAACCCCTGGATTCTCCATCAACAATCTCAGTATTGCCAGCTTTTCACTTTCCGGACCAACACACTCAATCTGTTGAGTATTAATATGTTCAAGCCTTGTCTCAAATGCATCCATTTTATGATCCCAACAGGACTGATCCCAATCACCGTATGCCCTAATGACAATCGGTAGCGCCGCCTCCTTTCTCAGGTCATCGAGATTACCACAGGTCACCAACTGCCCACTGGACAGTATGATGGCCTGATCAATATGGCCTTCAATACCGGGTAATACATGTGATGAAATTAAAATAGTCACCCCTTGTTCACTCAATTCATCCAGCAGACAATAAAACTCACGGGTTGCCTCAGGATCAAGCCCCGCTGTCGGCTCATCCAGGATCAACAGGCGTGGATTACCCAATAATGCCTGTGCTAGCCCAAGACGCTGACGCATACCCTTGGAGTAGTTCTTGACCTTACGCTTGATTGCAAAACCCAGTCCCACCCGATCCAGTAGTTTGAATACCTCTTTTTCAGCCACGCCCTTCAGACGAGCGAAATATTGCAGCACCTCCTTGCCCGTCAGGTGCTGATAAAAACTGACATTCTCAGGTAAAAAACCAATCTCATACTGATGACTATTGACATGACGCAAGGATGGAACCTCACCAAACACGGAGATACTACCTGCCGACGGCTCGATCAAACCCAGTATCAACTTCATTGTGGTCGTTTTCCCAGCCCCGTTGTGACCCAGCAAACCAACCACCTCACCCGGATGAATAGCAATAGAAACATCATGGAGTGCATCAAATTCCCCATAACGCTTGCCTGCTTTTTTTAACTCAATAACAGTATTCATGAATCAATCTCTTGAGGGAAACCCGGTTTCATTAGTGGATAACTATCACGCACACCCTGAGGCCGTAATACAGGAAAATGTTCCTGTACCCAACGCAATGTTTCAATCGCTGGACTATTCAATAAAATACGTGCAAGTGGATAGCGCCATAATAACTTGTCAACGGCATCATTCGGTTCATAGGGTCGATCACCAATACCATCGGCATCAAGATCCCAGCCAAGGTAATCACTCCAGTAATTTCCCTTGCCCTGCTGTGACCATTCCTGTGTCCGTGTCGCCACATACTTTACCTGCACATGATTTCCAATAAAATCATTTCCATAAATTATATTATCTTCAGAACCTGCAGTCAGATGAATACCAATATCAGCACCTTGCAAATGATTATTTGTCATAATATTAAAATGGGAGTTATAGACAAAAAATGCCTTACCTTCTGCACCCGTTACACCGGCACCACCCGAAGCATAGCCACGTCCCTTGCGAGTACCAATAATCACATTATCAGTAATAGTGCTTTTAGTAATAAAATTAAGCAGTATCCCGTAGTTCCCGTCATTCTCGGAACGGTTCCCGGTTACTGTAAGGAATTTTGACTGCATCAAGGCGTAACCTGTACGCGTATTCAAAGTATGATTATTACTCACTGTATTGCTATAAGAATACATATAATGCACCCCATAGCGAAGATCATGCAGGAAATTACCAATTAAGCGGTTATTCTGACTGGATTCAATATAGATTCCATCACGTGTATTCCAGACCTCATTGTCTTTTATCAGACCATAATAAACTGCATACAAGTGAATACCATTACCACGATCCTGTGAACGAATAGCCACATTACCTGAAATTCTATTTTTAATCACCTTTGGATAATGGCAACCATCCAGCCATATACCAAACGCATTATTTTCAAAACGGTTATTTCTTATCTCAACATTTACCGCCTCTTTTTCAACAAAGATACCTGCATCCATCTTTGTCAGATTGTTACCCGAATTACGTATCTCAAATCCTTCGATACTGACATCAGGTGAACGCACTTGTAATACATTACCTTTACCCTGTGCATCAAACACACTGCCAGGCTCACCTATCAAATGTACAGACTGCGTAATAATACTACCGCCAGAATAGACACCTGCCTTGAAACGAATGGTATCTCCAGCTTGAGCATATTGAAGAATCTCATCCAGTGATTCCCCGGATGGATCAGTAATATGTGTAGCAGCAAAGGACAGACCAATAAATAACAGGGAATACAAACCACAGATGCCCGTTAAAAAAAACCTGCTCAACATTTGTTATCAGCCCCTGGTCCATTAAAAAACAAACACCCCCACTCCCATACAAATGAGAATGGGGGTGTAATCACAATACTGCTATCCAGAGGATTATGATGCCTCAACCAGCATACGACCACGCATCTCCATATGAAGAGCATGACAGAACCAATGACAATAGAACCAGTGCACACCGGCTCGATCAGCAGTAAAGGTGGCTGAAGCAGTGGCTTGTGGGCCAATCTCCATACTGACACCATGATTCACCATAACAAAGCCATGCGTCACATCTTCGATCTGATCCAGATTGGTAATCACAACAGTCACTTCATCACCCTGCTTCACAGTAAAATCAGTCATACCAAAACTCGGGGCAACCGAGGTCATATAGACACGAACATTTTTACCATTACGAATCACCTTATTATCAGTTTCCAGCGTCACACCATCGGCTTTAGCCATCGCTACTGTACTGGCAAAGAATGGATCATTACGTTCCCACAAGGTTGAAGGATGCATCTTGCTGCGATGAACCATCATACAGTCATGTGGCTCGGCAAAGGTTGGGCCATCGTGAACCAGTATCATCTTGTCACCTGAGATATCGATTAATTGATCATTCTCTGGATGTAATGGGCCTACAGGAAGGAATCTATCCTTGGAAAACTTACAAAGAGAGATCAACCATTTACCATCGGCATCACGCGTCTCACCCATAGTCGTATGGTTATGACCAGGCTGATAATGCACATCCAGTTTTTGACGAATATAATTAACCTTTTTGCCATTATAGGCCTGAATCGCATCTTCTATATTCCACTTCACTAACTGGCTATCAATAAAGACCGTTGTATAGGCATTACCACGACCATCAAATGCCGTATGTAATGGTCCCAGACCCAGTTCTGGCTCAGCAACAATCACATCGCGTGGCTCGGTAATCTTGCCAGAGAACAGGTCATGCAGCTTTTCAATCGAAATTATAGACACTGTTGGTGACAACTTGCCATTGGCCATAAAATACTTACCATCAGGTGAAGTATTCAAACCATGTGGACTCTTGGGCACAGGGATATAGGCTGTCAGATCAGAACCATGCTGTCCATTCAGAACAGGCACCTTGGAATCACCAATGTTAATAAACTTACCAGCCTTGATAGCTGCCTCAATACGCGGAATATTGAATACTACAGCCCAGTCACGCTCGTTACGCATGGTGCCCGCCAGATCAATTGCACCCTCTGAGTTATAACAGGTTGAACAGGCATAATTACCATCGTAATCGGCATCGGTATTATCCAGGTTACCATCAACGATCACCTGCCATGCCACCTCCATAGTCTCTGCGTCAATGGCATTAAACATGGTTCTGTATTTGGTTGGATCAAAGATATCCCTACCATCATTAGGCTGTGGAATACAGAATTCAGCATTGCAAAATACATATTTGGTATAAGGAACCTTTTGTACGCGCAGGCCATGAATCGCCGATACATTGGGTACACTGACCATCTTGTCCGTCTTCATAATATCGCAACGAATACGGGCAACTCGGGTATTGGCCTTATCATTAATAAATACATATTTACCATCATAACGACCATCTTGCATACTCATGTGTGGATGATGCGCATCACCATTCAGGTAAGGCCCGCCGCCACCAGCAAGAATCTCTTTACTCTCATTACTAATACCCCAGCCAGTCGCACTATCAACATTAAATACCGGGATACGCATCAGCTCACGCATGGAGGGAATACCCACAATACGCACCTCACCGGAGTGACCACCACTCCAGAAGCCATAGTACTCATCCAGCTCACCCAGACCAACAGTCGCATTACTATGATTAGATGAAGATGCCATCGCATTTTCTATACCAATCAAACCACTACCAATCCCCGCACCAGCAACACCGGCAACCGCTGTTGCACTCAAAAAGTCACGTCGGCTTATACCTTCTTTTCTTTTATCATCACTCATAGCTATCTCCTGTTTACTTTAGTTTGTTTTTTACTGCTACTACTCGTTCTCTCTTCTTACGTTTATCCACCAGAGGTGGACATTTCCTGTTATCCCAATAAGTCACCTGACAATCCAGGCAATAGTGGCATTCGTTTGGATTAATAACACCGCGTTCATCAATAGCCTGGATCTCACACTCCCTGGCACAGGTCTGACACGGAGACCCACATTCCTTACGACGCCGCAACCAGTCAACCAGCCGCATCTTTGCAGGAACAGCCAGTGCTGCACCCAGTGGGCAAATATACTTACAATAAAATTTACAATTAAATACAGAAATCAAAACCAGTCCTGCAGCATAGAACACATAGCCCCACTCACGCATAAAGCGCAGGGTAACCGCTGTCTTGAAGGGCTCAATCTCTGCATAACGCTCGGCCAGCTGTAGCGACTGTAATGAGATACCAAACAGAACCATGAGAATCAGATATTTGATACCCCATAAGCGGTCATGGATAAACTGTGGAAGATTAAACTGGCGAACATGTAGGGCAACCGCAATCTCATTAACCAGTTTTTGCAAGGCACCAAAGGGACACAACCAGCCACAATAAACCCCACGTCCCCAGAATAATAATGAGGCAGCAACAAAGCTCCACAGGATAAACATGGTCGGATCAATCAGGAAGGTATCCCAGCGGAAATCACTGGCCATCGCACCAGTAAAGGTAAACACATTGACGATTGATAACTGTCCCAACAAATACCAGCCAATAAAGAACAGGGTGTAAATCTGGAAACCGATGCGTAATATATTCGTCAATGACGGATGTTTTACCAGTACATCCTGGAAGACAAGTATCAATGTCAACAGGAACAAACCACCAACTAATACTGAAATCTGTAGTGTACGCTCGCGCCATACCTGCACCCACATAGCTTCCGGTTCCTCGATCAACACCCTCGGTGGACGATCAATATAGGACTCAGGAATACTGTAGGTTGAGGAAAAACTGTAAAACACACTTTCCAGTGGTGTGGTCTGACGCTTTACCAGTAGCTCCAGTTCCCAGATGGTACCAGGATCAAATCTGCGCTCTGCACGAATGACAAAGATTGCCATCTCAGAGAATTTGGGAACCCCCTTGGCATATACATCGAGTAATCGATGATAATCCAGATCACGAAAACTGATCTCCCGATTATTCTGGCGCACCAGGATACGATCAAATATTCCGCCACGAACATAACCCGACCCTTTAAAGGAATACAGGCCATTACCCATGATTGCAATCAGGTGTTCATTTTCCTTCAGGCTAGACATCAACCAATCATATTGCGAATCACCCAAAAGATTGCGCCCGACTGTCGGTGCATTAAGGTAAGTATAATAAAGATTAATAAAGGTCTCTTTTGCTTCTTCTGCATTCGCTGAACGGTCAACAAACTCTGCATCCGTACCGACAAACACATGATCAACATCACCACGATTCAGTTTCATAAAGCGAATCGAGCCATCATTTGTCAAAAATGTCCAGTCACGCTCCACAAAGACATCCTTGCGCACTGTAGCCGGAGGCTGTCGTGCTTCAAGCCTTTCCTCAACAATCCCTTTGGCCACTGCCACCTGCCAGGCCGATTGCATCATTGCCTCATTCATCACCATCACAGTCACAGTGGCTCCGGTGATAGCATCAATATTCTGGTAGCCTTCACGTGCGCCTGCACCAACCTTGACCTTATCACTGACAGACTTACCAGTATATTGCTGTACAAATTCGGTGAGACGACTCTCGGGAATACCGACTAACAAGATGGGTTCATGATGTTCAAGCACCTTGACACCAACAATAACCCCTTCAGTATCCATGCCGACCAACATGTCCATTGGTTTCCCCGAATAGGCCGGGATCGGTGCCAGTTGTTTAGTACGAAAAAGATAACCCAGAACCTTCTGATTCTGGTAGACAGTCGCTACCAGCGGTTCACCTTCAAAATCAGAGAATCGATTAGCCGCAGGAAATATATTCTGGGCATCCGCAAAAAATTCATCCAGCGAGGCCTGCACAGTACTCATTGCGAGAACTGATAACCAACACATCAATGATAAAAATCTTATCAAATCAACCCCTATGCAAATACATCAAAAGTATTTATAACTGGTGAAACCACCTGCACAGAAAAATCATATAGTCCATTAATATCAACTAACATCCTATCAGAGGTTCCTCAGGCATTTACCAGTAAACTAAGGGAGTAGCGTAGACTCACAGCCGTAAACTACCCTTGATCCTGATCAAGAATACTACTAAAAGTGCGGCAAATTGCCACACTGAACTCAAGGGAATAATTTCACTACCAGTAAAGCTGACCAAAAGGGGTTATTTCAGCTGATCGACATCTCGTACCGCGCCATTAGCTGCTGAGGTCGTCATCGCCGCATAAGCACGCAGTGCCGCAGAGACCACACGTTCGCGTCCTATCGCCTGCCAGGCATCATCACCCTTGGCATTCATAGCTACACGACGCTGATCCAGCTCAGCATCAGAGATATCCAGATGGATCTTACGCTGCGGGATATCAATCACGATAGAATCACCCTCTTCCACCAGGCCAATGTTGCCACCCTCAGCCGCCTCGGGTGAGACATGGCCAATCGACAGACCCGATGTTCCACCTGAGAAACGACCATCAGTAATCAAGGCACAAGCCTTACCTAGACCCTGTGACTTCAGGTAGCTGGTCGGATATAACATCTCCTGCATACCGGGCCCACCACGCGGCCCCTCATAGCGAATAATGACCACATCACCCGCCTTGACCTGATTCGCCAGAATAGCCTCTACCGCCGTATCCTGACTCTCAAAGATACGTGCAGGACCGGTAAAACAAAGATTGTCTTCATCCACACCGGCGGTCTTCACGATACAGCCGTCCTGCGCCAGGTTGCCATACAACACCGCAAGCCCGCCATCCTGACTATAGGCATGCGCCTTGTCGCGTAGACAACCCTTCTCCCGATCCAGATCCAGGGTGTCAAAATACTCCGACTGCGAGAACGCCTTAGTGGTGGGTACGCCCCCTGGTGCTGCCCGATAAAATTTCTTACGCTTTTCATCGTTGGTCAGGCGTATATCCCACAGTGCCAGCGCTTCACCCATATTTTTCGCATGGATGGTACCGACCTCACGATGCAACAAACCGGCACGATCTATTTCACCCAGAATACCAAACACCCCGCCGACACGATGCACATCCTCCATGTGATAGATCGGATGCGCCGGTGCCACCTTACACAGGTTCGGCACCTTGCGTGAGAGGCGATCAATATCCGCCATAGTAAAGTCAACACCCGCCTCACGTGCGCCTGCTAATAGATGTAAGACCGTATTAGTCGAACCACCCATAGCAATATCCAGACACATCGCATTTTCAAACGCCTCAAAATTGGCAATCGAACGCGGCAGAACGGAATAGTCATCCTCTTCATAATGACGACGTGCCAGCGCTACAATCATACGACCCGCTTCCAGGAACAGACGCTTACGCTCAGTATGCGTTGCCACCACACTGCCATTACCCGGCAATGCCAGACCCAGTGCCTCCATCAGACAATTCATTGAATTAGCAGTAAACATACCCGAACAGGAACCACAGGTGGGACAGGCCGAACGTTCGACCTGCATTACATCTTCATCCGATTCATTCTTGTCCGCAGCCATCACCATAGCATCCACCAGATCCAGGTGACGCTCTTCATTCTTAATCCGCGTCTTACCCGCCTCCATCGGCCCACCCGAGACAAAGACCACTGGAATATTCAGGCGCAGAGCCGCCATCATCATGCCCGGTGTGATCTTGTCACAATTAGAGATACAGACCAATGCATCCGCGCAATGGGCATTCACCATATATTCAACCGAATCCGCAATCAGGTCACGGGAGGGTAAGGAATACAACATCCCCCCATGCCCCATAGCGATACCATCATCCACCGCAATGGTATTAAATTCCTTCGCCACACCACCAGCCGCCTCAATCTCACGCGCCACTAACTGCCCCATATCCTTGAGATGGACATGCCCTGGCACAAATTGGGTAAAAGAATTGGCTACCGCAATAATTGGTTTATCAAAATCACCATCCTTCATTCCGGTCGCACGCCAAAGGGCACGAGCACCCGCCATATTGCGTCCATGAGTGGTCGTTCGAGAGCGATATTCAGGCATGTCTTTTCCTTGGGTAATAATGAATAGTGAGTAATCGTTATACTAACAAAAATCAGACACCAACACATCATCCGATAACACAACGCCATCCTCAAATTGCTTGATACTATTCAATGTCGTATCTGCTATATTTTCCAATGCATTCGAGGTAAAAAAACCCTGATGAGCCGTAATTAATACATTAGGAAAAGTAAGTAATCTTTCAAAGATATCATCCTGAATAATCTCACATGAAAGATCTTCAAAAAACAGATCACTTTCCTGCTCATAAACATCCAGCCCTAAATAACCCAGTTTTTTTGACTTAAGTTTTTCAATGACAGCACAAGCGTCCAGTATTGCACCACGACTGGTATTAATCAGCATGACCCCTGTCTTCATTTTATCAAGCGCAGATTCATCCACCAGGTATTTTGTTTCCGCCGTTAAGGGACAATGCAGTGAAATAACATCCGACGCCATAAATAGTTCTTCAATACCCACATAGTTTACACCCATATTAATGCATTCATGATTATGCAGTGGATCATACGCCAGAACATTCATCCCCATCGCACTCATAATACGCGCCACTATTGACCCTATCTTTCCCGTACCCACTATCCCGATTGTCTTGCCTGAAAAATCGAAACCCAGCAAACCATCCAGAGAAAAATTACCCTCACGCACTCTGTTATAAGAGCGGTATATTTTCCTGTTTAAAGAAAGCATAAGACAAACCGCATGTTCCGCTACAGCAGAAGGCGAGTAAGCAGGCACCCGAACGACTTTAATACTCAAGTCATTGGCAGCAGAGACATCAACATTATTAAAACCAGCACAGCGAAGAGCAATAAGCTTTACATTTAATTCAGATAATAAAGACAGGACATTTCGATCAAGGACATCATTAACAAAGGCGCATACGACTGATTCACCATTAATAAGATTAATCGTATCGCATGTTAATTTAGCCTCAACAAATCGAATATCGTGATTATAATTTTTGTTCAATAAAGAAAAATATTCCTCATCATAACGCTTACTACTAAAGAATATGATTTTCATGTTAACCCTCTGTAACACCCATAGCCATTTTCCAGCCTCCCAGTGTATACATCCGCTTCAGGTTCCACGTCATACACACCAGACCTCACTTGCCTTGTGCCGTTTTTAACCCGCGAAGGTAAAACCCTCGAAAATCTATCACTTCTTTAATAATACCAAACACCGCTTCTCCGGTATTACTTGACCAGAATAATAGGTCGTGGTTTCTTTGCTCTCACGACCTATTATTATTCGTTAGATATTACCGAGAATTCACGGCACCTCTCGATTCTTGGGTTATTGCATTCATAGTAGCGATAAAGGGAAATTGACTTAGACATCCCAAATACCTTGCACTTAACATCACTGAAAAAGTACACCAGGACCTCCTCAACTTCCTTCGCCGTATTAACGTGTTCATGTTTCATCAGTAGTCCGTAATCGAGCCCATACCTAAGCTTGAACTCCAAACCAGTAGTCAACTTCCAAGCTAGTGTCCAAAGCAATGTACCCTCACTCGGTATGCTTGCGCGTAACATGCCGTTTTTTGCTAATAAGAGTCCACTTCATGCTATCACTTCGGGTAGATTACAAATATGTTCAAGGGTGGCTACTGAAGTAATCCTGTCATAATTAATACCACTTGGTATTTCAGATATATCTGCGTAGATGTTTCTAACTCTCCCGAGAAGAGGTGAACTTTTATAGAGATCAGTGAAAGGCTCAACTATGTCATACGAATTATTGGTAGATTCATACTGTAATTGATTAAGGGTCCCGGTACCTAGTTCCAAGGTTTTCTTGACCGATCCCTGACACTTAGTAACATTCTTTGCGACCTGCTTATGCAACCATGATTCCATTTTTTGTGATAAGGACGCTGCAGTCGTTTCCCCTTCACGGTTTGACTTATAGTGAGATGAGTAGATATCTTCGATCTCTCTCGGCAATGAAGAACGAATTTTTGGAAAGCTATCGAACATTAATGCTCCTATTGTTTTACGCATAACAAGGCTGTATAAAAAAACAAGGATTCCATAGCTCTATTTTCTTTTATTATTTTCACTAAAATTAAAAACTCTATCTACGTATGTGTGAGCTCTGTATTACCTCAATCATGCTACCCGTATGCCTCTATGCAGCCATTGTACCGTAATTCATTAACTTCTCAATGTTATGTACGATACCACTGCTGTCCCGTTAAGAACGTAAATAGACAGGCCTGATTTCCCCTTTTTTTGTTACAATGAAATCACGACAAGTCATTGTAAAACAAAAAGGAAACCAGGCCATGAGTCATTATAACACTGCCTTCTCACAACTTCTAAAATTGATACCGAGACATGAATTTGAGACCCTTGCAAAACAGCATCATTAAGGCCGTTCTTTCCGAACAGCATCCCGCTGGTCACAGTTCGTAACCATGTCGATGGGGCAATTGGCTGGGCGAAATAGCTTGCGAGATATTGTTCGGTATTTGTCAACAAAGATGTCCTGTATAGTCATGCAGCTATGGCGAGCTTTTGTTCTTCGGCCCGAATCTCTTTCGGAGGATTCAACCAGACATTTTCAATCCTGTCCCAGTTTCTGATTTCGCCTGACCAGCGCGCAGGATTACGCTTTTTCGCAGCCTCGTAAACAGCCTTCCTCTGTATCAGTATGGCCTGATCTACGCCTTCATGTCGCTGAGTTGGTGTCACATATTGAATAGCACTATGACGATGTTGCTCGTTATACCATCGTACAAAGCCATGAACCCACTCCCTTGCCACTTCCAGATTTTGAAAGGGTTGATTCGGATAGTCAGGCGTATATTTCAATGTGCGAAACAGGCTCTCTGAGTAGGGATTGTCATCACTCACCGAAGGGCGGCTAAACGAGGGCACCACGCCCAGCTTCTGTAATGTCGCCAACATGGTTGCACCCTTCATCGGGCTGCCGTTATCAGAATGCAACACCTGGCCTTCCTGATGGATATTCTCAGTCAGACAGGCTTTCCTGATCAGCTGGCTAGCATACTCGGCACTTTCCCGTTCATGGATTTCCCAGCCAACAATTTTGCGACTGAAGATATCTTCTATCAAGTAAAGATAATAGAAAATTCCGCGTACCGCTGAAGCCAGATAGGTGATATCCCAGCTCCAGACCTGGTTGGGTGCAGTGGCATTGTATCCTTTGGGTTTGGTGTGATTTTTGGGTTGCTCCGCACGTCCCCTGCGATTGGCT
>JAADJB010000017.1 GCA_013151035.1 Gammaproteobacteria bacterium | reverse complement strand
GTTCTTTGGCAGGAACTGATGGATGATTAAGGTATTCGAAGAGTTATTTATGAATAAGGTTTTATACTAATGTCTAATATTCGTTTAATTCCAAGAATGGATATTAAAGGTAAAAATCTTATTAAGGGTATACATCTGGAAGGTCTTCGCGTGATTGGTGATCCGCAGGAATATGCGCAGAAGTATTATCAGGCAGGTGCTGATGAATTAATCTATATGGATGTTGTGGCTAGTCTGTATGGACGTAATAATTTATCTGATATTGTTAGTCGTGCAGCACAGGATGTATTTGTACCCATTACTGTTGGTGGTGGTATGCGTTCAGTAGAAGATGTACAGAGAATGTTGGGTTCGGGTGCTGATAAGGTTGCTATTAATACGGCGGCAATCGCAAGACCAGGACTTATTAGTGAGGTGGCAAGACGTTTTGGTTCACAATGCATGGTGTTATCTATCGAAGCTAAAAAACAGAGTAGTGGAGTCTGGGAAGCTTATACTGATAATGGGCGTGAACGGACAGGAGTAGATGTTATTGAATGGGCTCAGCAGGGGGGTAGTCTGGGTGCGGGTGAGATCCTTTTGACCTCTATTGATCAGGAGGGTACACGTAAGGGTTTTGATATGGAGTTGCTTAAACAGGTTTCATCAAGTGTAGGTATTCCTGTTATTGCAAGTGGAGGCATGGGTTCAACAGAAGATATGGTGAACGCAGTCAAGGAAGGCATGGCTGATGCGGTCGCGATGGCTGATATTTTACATTATGATCGTATGAGTTTAATGGATATTCGAGAGGCGGCCTTAAATGCTGGTATGCATGTGAGAAAGGTATGACTGGTAGGGTTAGTGTTATTGATTATGGTATGGGGAACCTTCTGAATGTAGCACGTGCATTTGAGTATTGTGGTGCGAATGTTGATTTTGTTTCTGTAGAAGAAGAAATAGACGCTTCCGAATTGCTTGTTTTGCCGGGGGTAGGTGCCTTTCCAGATGGAATGAAAGAGCTGCGTAATAGAAGATTAATTGATTCAATCAGACGGCATGTAAATGATGGGAAGCCTTTGCTGGGAATTTGTTTAGGTATGCAGATGTTATTTGAGTCAAGTGAAGAATTCGGTGGTTATGATGGTTTAGGTTTATTAGCAGGTAAGGTGATTGCAATACCTGATACAGGCATGGATGGTGTTAAGCATAAGATCCCCCATATTGGCTGGAATGAATTAATGCGAGGTAGTGAATACTCATGGAATGATACTCTTCTGAATAATATAGAAGAGGGTGCCTCGGTTTATTTTGTTCATTCATATATGGTTGAATTGGAAGATCATAGTAAACAGCTGGCATATTGTGATTATGATGGACGTAGAATTACAGCAGTGGTTGAGGCAAATAATATTATGGGTTGTCAGTTCCATCCGGAAAAGAGTGGGAGTGCAGGCCTTGGGATTATAGATAATTTTATAAAGAGTTAATACTGGAGTTATGTGGTGGTAGAAAAACGTGATGTAAAAAAACTTTATAATCTTCCTGAAGAAGTCAGGTTTTGTAAGAAGTGCACTATTTCAAATCAACGTCCTCGAATTTCTTTTGATGAAAATGGGGTGTGCAGTGCTTGTAATTATTCCGATTTCAAGAAGAAAGAAGTTGATTGGGATGAGCGTGAAAAAGAACTGAAAGAATTATGTGATCGTCACAGGAAGTCTGATGGTTCATATGATGTTATCGTTCCTTGTAGTGGTGGTAAGGACGGTAGCTTTGTTGCGCATCAATTAAAGTATAAACATGGGATGAATCCTTTGACGGTGACTTGGGCACCTCTTTTGCCTACTGATATAGGAAGAAAAAATCTGGATGCCTTTATCAATTCGGGGTTTGATAATATTCTTGGCAAGCCTAATGGTATAGCGACGAGAAAGTTAACCCGGTTGGCTTTTAAACATATGGGGGATCCTTTTCAGCCCTTTATTTATGGGCAGGCCAATTTCCCCATGAAAATGGCAATTCAGCATAATGTGGCACTGATTATGTATGGTGAAAATGGAGAGGTGGAGTATGGTGGAAATATGAAGAATGCCTTTTCTCCAACTCGTGAGATAGCAGATCATGATGATCATTATTTTTCAGGTCTTCCGCCGGAGTTCTGGGAGCAACACGGTCTTTCCAAGGCGGATTTAGCACCATTTACGTCACCGAAATATCAGGATGTTGTTGACAATAAGACTGAGATACATTTTTTTGGGTATTATAAATATTGGGATCCTCAGGAAAATTATTATTATTGTCGTGAGCATGTTGGTTTCGAACCAAATACAGAGCGTTCGGAAGGTACATATTCAAAATATGCGAGCTTGGATGATCGAATTGATGGTTTTCATTATTATCTTTCCTATATAAAGTTTGGGATAGGTCGTACTACTTCTGACGCTGCTCATGAGATTCGTGATGAGAAAATTGAGCGTGAAGAGGGTGTCGCGCTTATTAAAAGATATGATAGTGAGTTCCCGAAGAAGTACTATAAGGATTTTCTTGAATATTGTGATATTACGGAAGAAGACTTTGAAGAAGTTATTGATAGCTGGAGAGCCGATCATATTTGGAAAAAAGTGGATGGGAAATGGGTGCTTCGCCACGCTATAGATCATGATGGATGATTGTGACTTTAAATTAGTTTATAAAGTGTTTTTATAGATTCCTATGAGTACATTTATTATCGCTGAAGCCGGAGTCAATCATAATGGCTCTGAAGATCTTGCCTTGCAGTTAATTGATGTGGCTGTAGAACAGGGTGCGGATGCAATAAAATTCCAGAGCTTTAAGGCGGATCTTCTGGTGAAAAAAGGCACCTCAACAGCCGCCTATCAGCAGCAACAGACGGGTAATAATGATCAGCATGCCATGCTTCAACAGCTGGAGATGTCCGAGGCGATGCATAACAGGATTATTGCGCATTGTCATGCCTGTGATATTGAGTTTATGTCTACCCCCTTCGATCTGGACTCTGCTGATTTTCTTATTGAGCGGGGCATGTCGAGAATCAAACTGCCTTCTGGTGAGTTAACCAATATTCCCTTTCTGGAGAGGTTGGCTGCCTATGATAAGGAATTGATTTTATCGACCGGAATGGCGGATCTTGCTGAGGTCAAGGCGGCGGTGTCGGCAATAGATAATGTGCGTAATCGATCAGGGTTTATACAGCCATTGGAAGATATACTTACCGTATTGCATTGCACCTCAAATTACCCGGCTAGCCTTGGCGATGTTAACTTGCGTGCTATGCAAACTATGGCAAAAGAACTGGGCTTGCCGGTGGGTTACTCTGATCATACCGATGGGATCCTGGTAGCGGTTGCTGCCGTTGCTATGGGGGCAGTGGTGATTGAAAAACACTTTACTCTGGATAAAACGCTTGCAGGGCCTGATCATAAGGCATCACTGGAGTCGGATGAGTTGGGTATGATGATTCAGCAGATCCGGCAGATTGAGACCTGTATGGGCGATGGCATGAAGGAGGCGAGACCATCTGAGCTTGCTGTTCGAGATGTGGTAAGACGCAGTATTGTTCTTGCTTGTGATAAGCAGGTGGGTGATTTATTGAGTGATGAAGACCTTGTTTTATTGCGACCGGGAACAGGTATCGCACCAGGGGAAATAAGAAATGTGATTGGCAGGCGGATCAAAGTGGATAAGGCTGCGGGTAGTCTGTTGCAGTGGGGAGATCTGCTGGATGCGTAGGATATGCTATGTCACAGGTACCCGTGCTGATTTTGGTCTGATGAAGCATGTTCTGATCGGAATTGATGAGAGCCCGGATCTTGATTTATCAGTCATTGTGACGGGGATGCATCTGCTCGAAAAATATGGCAATACGATAAGTGAGATTGAGCACAGTGGGCTGAATATTGTTGCCAGGATTACTGTTGCGCTTTCTGGTCAGTCGGGTCTGGAGATGTCGCTGGCGATGGCTGAACAGATGAAACAAATGACGCTTGTTTTTCAGAAAAACAGGCCGGACATTATTTTGTTGCTGGGGGATCGAGGTGAGATGTTGGCGGCTGCGATAGTGGCATTACATCTCAATATACCGATAGTTCATATTCATGGTGGTGAGCGTTCAGGTACGATTGATGAGTCTATTCGTCATGCCATATCAAAGATTGCACATTTTCATTTTGTTGCCAGCGATGCATCCAGAGAGCGTTTGATCAGGATGGGTGAGGCGGAGGATAGTATATTTATTACCGGTGCCCCTGGGCTGGATGAGGTTTGCCATATCGCTTTATTGAATAGAGAGGCATTATTTAACCAGTACCAGCTGGATCTAAAAAAGGCACTTTTACTCATCTTGTTTCATCCTGTTGTGCAGGACGAGGTGGATGCGGGTCAGCAGATGGCAGTGCTATTAAAAGCAGCAGCAAGAAGCAATATGCAATGCCTGATACTGAGTCCCAATGCCGATGCGGGGAGTCTGGCGATAGAAGCGGTGATTGATCGCTATGCGGATAACCCGTTGATGCATAGCGTGAATCATCTTGTGAGAACCGAGTATTTATCCTTTCTGGCTTATGCGGATGTGTTAGTGGGTAATTCCAGTAGTGGTATTATTGAGGCCGCCTCGTTGAATACAGCGGTGGTGAATGTGGGTGATCGACAGAATTGTCGAGAACGTAACGCGAATACAATAGATGTCTCGGTGGATGAAGAGGCGATTCTTGATGCGGTTCTTGAGGCTAAAGAGATGAATGCTTGTTCAGGTGATAATGTTTATGGTGATGGCGATGCCGCATCAAGAATGCTTGAATTATTGTTAATGACCCCACTGGATAAAAAATGTTTGAGTAAATCGAATGCCTACTGAGATATTGATTATTGGATCAGGCGGTCATGCCCGGGTGGTGGCAGAGGCAGTGCTGTCGATGAATGCTTCAATCAGTATTGTGGTTGTGGATGAGGATGTCGATAAACAGGGTGCTGATTTTTTAGGCAGGATCAGGGTGGCTAGCCTGGATGACGGGTCGAGTTTGCCGCTGGATGTTCACGTTGCCATTGGTGTTAATTATCATAGAAAACGTCTTCTTGAATGGGCTATCAATGTGGGCAAAACGCGGTTTAATGTCTATCATCCTGCATCAATTATTTCATCATCTGCGATCATAGGTGAGGGTGTTTTTGTTGCAGTCAATGCCATTATTGCTGCGGAGTCTTCTATTGCCGATGGTTGCATCATTAATCATGCGGCTGTCGTTGATCATAATTGCAGGATTGGTGCCTATACCCATATTGCACCTAATGCCACATTGGGTGGCGGTGTCTGCATTGGTGCAGAATGTATAATTGGTGCGGGTGCAATTATTCTACCGGGTATTACGCTTGGTGATCGTGTGATTATCGCAGCAGGTGCTGTCGTAACGACGGATATCAAGGATGATCAAACCGCAATTGGTATACCGGCACGGTGTAAAGTATAGTATGAGATATAAAATAATTTCTTCTGCGAAAAAGAAAATACTTTTCTTGCCGCATGCAATTAAGCAAATGTCCCGCCCGGAAAGAATGATAACTACTGATGAAATAAGACAGGCAGTCTTTAATGGTGAAGTTATTGAAGAATACCCTGAAGATGTTAGAGGTGAAAGTTGTCTTGTGTTTAATATAGAGGAAAACAGAGCAATTCATGTTGTTTGCTCGCCTAAAAATGATTATCTGGCTATAATAACAGCATACCAACCAGCACCCGAACAATGGTCATCTGACTACAAAGCCCGGAGGTAATATGGAATGTTCATATTGTAAAGGAAAAATGGTAAAAGGAAGCGCACCATTTAGTGTAGACCGTAATGGTTATCATATTGCCTGGGAATCAATCCCCGCATGGGTATGCTCACAATGTGGCGAGGCTCTTTTCGAAGAAAATGAAGTCAACCATATTCAAAAAGCTCTACGACAAGTCGATCATGAAACAATTGCGTTAAAATCAAATATTGCTTAACAAAAAATTACGCAGGTTAACCAGGCATATTTTTCTTAACGAGTGTCATGTTGCTACAAAAAATAAATAAATCCTTAACGGGACAGCAGTGATGCAAAATATTGATCAAATTATTGTTACTCAGCACTCGACATTAAAGGAGTCTCTGGCACAGCTGGATCGCACCGGCCTGTCGATTCTTTTGTTGCTGGGTGATGATGAGGTTTTGCTGAGAACTATTACTGATGGTGATATCAGGCGATTGCTTCTGGCAGGTCATGCCTTGTCAGATACCCTGGGGTTGCTGGGTGATCAGCCCCCGGTTGTTTTGGGGCATACGGATGATATTAGCCCTCTTGAGGTGATGAAGAGATGCAGTGTGAATCAGCTGCCTGTGGTTGATGAGGCGTTCAGGCCGATAGGTGTGCATTTAAGGCGCGATCTACAGACACCGATACTGCTTTCAGTTCCTCACATGGGTGAATATGAAAAGCAGTATATTGAAGAGGCGTTCAGTAGTAACTGGATTGCGCCGTTAGGTCCGAATGTAGATGCCTTTGAGCAAGAGCTGGCAAGTAAACAGGGGATCTCTCACGCGGCTGCATTGAGTTCGGGTACAGCAGCGATTCACCTGGCATTAATCTTGTCAGGGGTTAGTTCTGGCGATATTGTCTTTTGTTCCTCCTTTACCTTTATTGCGAGTGCGAATCCCATTTTGTATCAGGGGGCTATTCCCGTTTTTATTGATGCAGAAGCGGAGACCTGGAATATGTCACCCATTGCCTTGCAAAAGGCATTCGTTGATGCGGAGTCTTGTGGGGAAATACCGAAGGCTGTGGTGGTTGCCAATATTTATGGGCAAAGCGCTAATATGGATGAGATTATATCGATTTGTGATCGTTATGATGTGCCTGTTATTGAAGATGCAGCTGAATCATTGGGTGCTAGTTATAAGGGTAAGGCGAGTGGAACGCTGGGTCGTATTGGTGTTTATTCCTTTAATGGAAACAAGATCATTACTACTTCGGGTGGCGGCATGCTGGTTTCAGATGACGAGGTACTGGTTGAAAAGGCGCGTTTTTTATCAACACAGGCGCGGGATGTTTCGCCTGACTATCTCCATAGCCAGATTGGTTATAACTATCGCATGAGTAATATCCTGGCGGGGATTGGGCGTGGGCAACTCCGTATGCTGGATCAACGTGTGCGTGAAAGACGATTGGTCTTTGAACGTTATGCCTCGAGTCTGTCGGAGGTGGAAGGTTTGTATGCGATGCCGGAGCACGAGTCGGGCAGCAGTAACCGTTGGTTAAGTTGTTTTTACTTGAACCCCGAAGAAACAGTCGTTTCGGTAAAGAAATTAATAAAGGTGATGGCTGCGGAGAATATCGAGGCGCGTCATACCTGGCGTCCTATGCATCAGCAGCCACTTTTTAGTAAGAATAAATATTTTACTTATGGCGAAGAGAGCGTTTCTGATTTTTTATTTGCGCAGGGCATTTGTCTACCTTCGGCATCAAGCATGAGTGAAGAGCAACAAGATCGTGTTATTGCCGTAATCAGGGGTGTCTGTGATTAATAATAATTCCTTGTTAAATTCCCTGCGTAGCTGGTTGATTGCCTTGCCCAGGGAAAAGAAGTTTATTTATACCGCTGCGGTTGATTTTGTATGCGCTATTTTTTCCTTGTGGCTGGCCTTTTCACTGAGACTGAGTGAGTTATATGTTCCGTCGCTGGAACAGCTTTGGGTGTTTCTGTTGGCACCTGTGCTCGTCATTGTTGTGTATGCTTATTTTAATCTTTATCAATCCATTATTCGTTATATCAGTTTTCGTTTTTTATGGTTAATGATTACAGCGACCATTTTTTATTCGTTATTGTTTGCGGTTATCGCACTTTTGTCGGGCATGGGTGCTGAGGACATACCAAGAACAGTGTATGGCATTAATGGTCTGGTGTTGCTTTTGGTGTCGGGCAGTATTCGGCTTGGGGCAAGGTGGTGGTTGTCCAATGGTATGGATGTGTCATTGCTGGATGATGATGGCTACAGTGCAAGAGAGGCACTGCCGGTGATTGTTTATGGGGCGGGGGCATCCGGTGTGCAGATTGCGCTGGCATTGAAACTGGGGTATGAATTTAATCCGGTTGCCTTTATTGATGATGATGAGAATCTACACGATCACTATGTCAGTGGGCTGTATGTGTACCCTTTCTCAAAACTAAGAGGGGCTATCGAAAAATATCATGTGCGTAATATCCTGTTGGCAATGCCTTCTGTGCCACGAAGTCGAAGACAGGAAATTATTTTGCAACTGGAACCTTATGCCTTGCATGTAAGAACCCTGCCGGGTTTGATGGATCTGGCGAAAGGTACGGTTGAGATTGAGGATATTCAGGAAGTGGATATTGCGGATCTTTTAGGTCGGAACAAGGTGGCACCTAATGAGGATTTGTTACATGCCAACATAACGAACAAGGTTGTTATGGTGACGGGTGCTGGGGGGTCAATAGGCTCTGAGTTGTGTCGACAGATTATTCGTCTGAAACCTGAAAAAATTGTTTTGTTTGAGATTAATGAATTTTTTCTTTACCAGATAGAAAAGGAATTAAGGCATCAGGTCTCCTTATTAGGTGAGCAGATTGATATTTATCCTTTGTTGGGATCGGTGCATGATAAAAGACGTTTGGAAAAGATATGCCATACCTTTTCTGTGAAAACGATTTATCACGCCGCAGCGTATAAGCATGTGCCGATGGTGGAGAGCAATGTGACCGAGGCTGTCAGGAATAATATCTTTGGTACCCTGCATTGTGCCGAGGCAGCCATTGCCGCTGGGGTAGAGACCTTTGTTCTAATTTCAACAGATAAGGCAGTTCGACCAACCAACACTATGGGGGCGAGTAAGCGCTTTGCCGAATTGGTATTGCAGGGGTTGGCACAGAAAGATCATGCTGGTTGCACTCGCTTCACCATGGTTCGTTTTGGTAATGTGCTGGGTTCATCCGGTTCTGTGGTGCCTTTGTTTCGTGAGCAGATTAAGCGTGGTGGCCCTGTTACCGTGACTGATGAAAAAATAATCCGTTATTTTATGACGATTCCCGAGGCTGCTGAACTGGTGATACAGGCCGGTGCAATGGGTGAAGGGGGTGATGTCTTTGTGCTGGATATGGGCGAGCCAATTAAGATTATTGATCTGGCAAAAAAGATGATTCACTTGAGTGGTTTTGATGAAAAGGGTGTTGATAACCCAAAGGGTGATATCGAGATTGTCTTTACTGGTTTGCGTCCGGGTGAAAAATTGTATGAAGAATTATTGATTGGTGATAATGTCTATTCGACAGAGCACCAGAAGGTTATGCGTGCGGAGGAGCACGTTATTGAGATTTCTGAATTGCGTGACATACTGAAAGAAATGGAGCAGGCTAATGATGAGGGTGATTGTATCAGGGTGCGTGAGATTATGATGGAGCATGTTAGTGGGTTTAAGCCTCAGTGTGGTATTGAAGATTTACTCTGTAAGTCACAGTTGCCCGGTTAAGTTCGAGGCATGAATTGCGCTTTTCTACCAGAGACACGCCGTGAATACATCCGTGTAGGCTCCACGCCCGCGTCCATGCGGGCAAGGGTCTCTGATAGAGAAGCGCAATTCCTGTCTCTTGAGTTAACGGGATAACAATGCCTGTAACTATAGCCCTGCAACAGATACCGGAAGAGTTCCGTGAATCCATCGCTGGTCACTGGCAGGATTTCTGTCGCCAGGCGCAAGCAGAAAATATTGTTGTCCCATCTAATACTGAGACATTACAGGCCTTGTTCAAGGTCTGGGTCTGTAGTGATTTTTTTTTACAAAAGAGTTTGCGTGAACCTGCGGTCTGTAGTGAATTGATCGATAGTGGTGATCTTTTGCGACAATATCAGTCGGCTGAATTAGCTGATTTGTTGCACTCTGCTATGACGGGTATTTCTGATGAAGTGGTATTAATGCAGGTCTTGCGCCAGTTTCGTGATCGAGAAATGATGCGTATTGCCTGGCGTGATCTGATGGTCTGGGCGGATGTTAAAGAGACCTTGAGGGATCTGTCTGATCTGGCGGATGCCTGTATTCGGGAGGCGTTGGGTTATTTATATCGTCACTTGTGCAAGTCTGAAGGTGTCCCGCGTAATGCCGAGGGTCGTGAACAGCATCTATTGATCCTGGGAATGGGTAAATTGGGTGCGGGTGAGTTGAATTTCTCCTCGGATATTGATTTGATCTTTGCCTTTCAGGATGGTGGCAGAATTCGAGGGCGTGGCAAGATTAGTTGTGATGTCTTTTTCACCACCCTGGGTCGGCAACTCATTCGAGTATTAAATGATACCACCGTTGATGGTTTTGTTTATCGGGTGGATATGCGTTTACGGCCCTATGGTAGCAGTGGGCCTTTGGTGATGAGCTTTGATGCACTAGAGGAATATTATCAGTATCAGGGACGGGAGTGGGAACGCTATGCCATGATCAAGGCGCGTCCCATTACTGGAGATTTCATTGAGCAGGATCAATTAACAGCCCTGTTACATCCCTTTATCTATCGTCGTTACCTGGATTTTAATGTGCTTGAAGCGGTACGTGATTTGAAATCACAGATTGAGCGCAAGGTCTATAGCAAGGGCATGGAAGATAATATTAAGCTGGGGCCGGGTGGGATTCGTGAGATTGAATTTATTGTACAATCCTTTCAGTTGTTGCGTGGTGGTCAGGATCAGGAGCTACAACAACGTAACTTGTTGAAGGTGTTACAGCGCATGGAGGAACGTGGATTATTGCCTGATATGGGAGAGCAGATCTATACCCTGGCTCAAGCCTATCTTTTCTTGCGGCGCACAGAGAATCATATTCAGGAATTTGAAGATGCACAAACACATGATCTGCCTGTAGGTGAATTAGATCGCTTACGTCTGGCATGGTCTATGGGTTATGCTGGATGGGATCTCTTTGTTGCCGATCTGGATCAGATTCGTGCCTTTGTTACCGCCTGTTTTGTAGCGGTTATAGCCAGTTCTGAGGGTAAGACTGAAGAGGGCTCTGTCACCACGAGTTTGTCTGATGTGTGGGGGAATCAGCTTAATGAGGCGGCGGCACTAGCGGTTTTAATTAATGCGGGTTTTGATGATGCTGATGAGGTTTTTCGTGTGCTGATTCAGCTTCGTGAAGGCATGGCGCGTAGGGTCATGGGTAATCAAGGGCGCGAACAACTGGATCGTCTGATGCCTTTGTTGCTAACCGAGCTTGTGAATAGTGAGCATGATGGCGATACCCTGATGCGCCTGATACATTTGCTAGAGGCGATTGTTGGTCGTAGTGTTTATCTAACTTTGTTGATTGAGAATCCGCAGGCATTGACGCAGTTGATTCGCTTATGCTCGGCAAGTCCCTGGATTGCCTCACAGCTGGTGCTGCATCCTTTATTGCTGGATGAATTACTGGATCCATGTGCCTTGTATGCACCGCAGCGCTATCAGGCATTACTGGAAGAGCTGGAGCAGCGTTTTGTCGGTATTGATGACACTGATCTGGAGTGGCAGATGGAGGCACTGCGTCAGTTTCGACAAGGGGCGGTGTTGCGGGTTGCGGCAGCGGATATTGCTGGTGCGATACCCTTAATGGTGGTGAGTGATTATCTGACCGAGATTGCTGATGTTATCCTGCATAAGGTGCTGGAATTGGCGTTGATGCAACAGTCTGTGAGTAGTAAAAAGGTTTATGCAGATGATTTTGCTATTATCGCCTATGGCAAAATGGGTGGTATTGAGCTGGGTTATGGTTCTGATCTGGATCTTGTTTTTCTGCATGATCAAACCAAGGGTGAACGGCGAGATGCCTGGTTCGCTCGCCTGGGACAACGTATTATCCATTTGTTAAATACCTTGACCCCCTCCGGCGTATTGTATGAGGTGGATATGCGTCTGCGCCCAAGTGGTGAATCAGGTTTATTGGTCAGTGGGTTGCAGAGTTTTTCTGAATATCAGGAACAGGAGGCGTGGACCTGGGAGCACCAGGCGCTGGTACGCGCCAGGGTTATTGCCGGTTCAGAGCGTATTGCTACGGGTTTTTCCAAAGTGCGCAACAGAATATTAGCACGTAGGCGCGGTAAAAAGGATTTGCAACAGGACATTGCCGTGATGCGGCGTAGAATGCTACAGGAGTTTGGTTGCAAAAGAGCAGGGAAGTTTGATATTAAACGGGATTCCGGTGGTATTACTGATATTGAGTTTATGGTTCAGTATGGGGTATTGTTGTGGTCACACAACCATCCGGAGTTATTGCAATATACGGATAATATTAATTTATTAGAGCAGCTTGCCTTAGCCGGGAAATTAGCTAAAAAGGATGCCGTCTTCCTCGGCGATGTCTATCGTAGTTATCGTAGTCGTGTGCATCAATTAACCTTAATGGAGGAGTCCAGTGTGGTTGATGAGGACGAGTTCAGTGATTTACGTCAGGGTGTAATTCGAATATGGGATAAGATATTTAATTAGGCAGGGTGTGTACCACGCACCAAGTCATTACCTCGTTCCCATGCTCTGCGTGGGAATGCATATATTCACTTCCCGTTTTCACCTGTTTGACGGTATAATTCCCTGATATTGTGCCTGTGAGCAGGCTGTGTTGAGGTTAGGAGAATGCGTATGACAATGGATGACCGTGATGGCGTCATCTGGTTTGATGGTGAAATGGTGCCCTGGCGTGAGGCCAAGGTGCATGTATTAACCCATACCCTGCATTATGGCATGGGTGTTTTTGAAGGTGTTCGTGCCTACAAAACTGATCAGGGCACGGCTATTTTTCGCTTGCAGGAGCATACCAAACGGCTGTTTAATTCGGCACATATTTTAAATATGTCCATGCCTTATGATATGGAGACGCTTTCAGCGGCTCAAAAGGCAGTGGTGAGTGAGAATAATCTAAGCTCGGCTTATCTTCGACCTATGTGTTTTTATGGCTCGGAAGGTATGGGTCTGCGTGCGGATGGATTAAAGACGCATGTAATCGTGGCAGCCTGGGAGTGGGGTTCTTATCTAGGTGCCGAGAATATGGAGAAGGGTATCCGTATTCGCACATCCTCCTTCGCCCGCCATCATGTTAATGTCACGATGTGTCGTGCCAAGGCCAATGGTAATTATATGAATTCCATGATGGCTCTGCAGGAGGCATTGGCGGATGGTTATGATGAGGCGTTATTGCTGGATGTGGATGGTTTTGTTGCCGAGGGTAGTGGCGAGAATTTCTTTATGGTGAAAAATGGTGTGATCTATACACCGGATCTCACCTCGGCGCTGGAAGGCATTACGCGTGAGACCATATTCACTATAGCGGCACAGGAAGGGATTGAGGTGCGTGAAAAACGTATCACCCGTGATGAAGTTTATTGTGCCGATGAAGCGTTCTTTACTGGTACTGCTGCCGAGGTGACACCGATTCGTGAACTGGATCGTCGCACCATTGGGTCTGGTGGTCGTGGCCCGATTACCGAACGTCTACAGTCTATTTATTTTGATTATGTGCATGGTCGTCTGGATGATCATCCTGAGTGGTTAACACTGGTCTAGGAATATTGGTGCGTAATACGCACCCTACCTAAGTGACCGGTAGGGTGCGCATTGCGCACCATCTTTTGCTGGAGAAGGAAGTGCTTATGTCGAATGCTGTGATAAAGAACAATACAGATGCGCGGGTAGAAGTGAGCAAAGAAGAGTTGCCATTACATTGCCCACGCTCGGATGATTCACTATGGGATGCACACCCGCGTGTGTTTCTGGATATAGAGGTAAGTGGTGAGGTGAAGTGCCCTTATTGTGGTGCCCACTATGTGTTGAAGCAGAGCTAGCCTGGTGCGGGCTATCTGGTTTTATCTAGTTCCCATGCTCCTGCGTGGGAACTTGTATCTTGCTGGTTGGTGCGGGTTGGTATGCATTCCCACGCGGGAGCGTGGGAACGAGAGGTTTCGGTTGGTCTGGTACGGGATTTATATCTATATCTAGTTTCCATGCTCCTGCGTGGGAACTTGTATCTTGCTGGTTGATGCGGGCTGGTATGCATTCCCACGCGGGAGCATGGGAACGAGAAGCGCAGGAGCATGGAAACAGGAAACAATGAGTTCAGATCATAAAAAAGAGTTCGTTGTCTGGTGGTTTCAGGATGGTAAACCGGGGCATGAGAATCAGGTGCAGGGTCTGCTCTCTGCAATAGCGAAACAGCGTATATTAAAAATAATTCCGCTGAAAATAAATACTTCTTTTAAGTTATACTTGCAATGGTTTCTTCGAAGACTCGATTTTGCAACAACACTGCCGCGACCTGATCTTATTATTGGAGCGGGTCACGCCACTCATATCCCCATGCTGTTATCGCACAATCTGTATGGTGGAAAAATTGTAGTTTTGATGAAGCCCAGTCTACCATTATCCTGGTTTGACCTTTGTTTTATCCCTGAACATGACAGGCCGGATAATCGGCAGAATGTAATAAAGACCCGTGGTGTGCTGAACAAGATTCAACAACAGGATAGGCAGAGTGATCGCTGTGGTTTGATCCTGGTCGGTGGCACGTCGGTGCATTATCAATGGTCTGATGAGGTGATTATTGAACAGATCAAGGCACTGGTTAATGGTTTTTCTTCGGTGAACTGGGTACTGGCGACCTCAAGAAGAACCCCGAGTGACTTTCTGCATAAATTGGGGGAAGCTGTTTCCAGTAATACCCTGAAGCTATGTCCAGTGGAAGACACGGATACGAACTGGTTGCCTGAGCAGATGGCGACGGCAGGCAATATCTGGGTAACAGAGGATAGTGTCTCTATGGTGTATGAGGCATTAAGCAGTGGGGCAAGAGTGGGCTTGCTAGAACTGGAGAATAATAAATTCGACAGGATTAGCCGATCCATGCAGGGGTTGGTTGAGAATGGCTGTCTAACCCGATTCTCTCAGTGGCGCAATACAGGGGATATGGTCGCTTCAGTTGCGGCCTTTAATGAGGCCGAACGCTGTGCCACAGAGGTTATTAATCGATGCCTAAAGCAAGACTAACTGTTCTCCAGGTCTTGCCTTCGCTGGAAAATGGCGGGGTTGAACGCGGTACGCTGGAGATTGCCAAGGGTTTAATTGAACAGGGTCATCGTGCATTGGTTATATCGGCTGGAGGGCGTATGGTCGATGAGCTGGGAGCTATGGGGGCAGAGCATTTTGCCTGGCCTATTGGTAAAAAGTCCCTGTTTACCCTGCGTTGGGTCAGGCGCTTGAGACGATTTCTTGTTGAGCAGAAGGTGGATGTCCTGCATGCACGTTCTCGTATGCCTGCCTGGATTGCATGGCTGGCATGGCGTGGTATGGATGCTGCCACACGTCCACGTTTTGTAACAACGGTTCATGGCTTGTATTCAGTCAAACGATACAGCGCCATAATGACCTGGGGAGAACAGGTCATTGCCGTATCGAATACGGCGAAGCAATATATCCTGGATAATTATGCGGATGTCGATGAGCAGAGAATTCGGGTTATTCCTCGCGGGGTGAGTAATGAACAGTTCCCCTATCAGTATCATCCGGGTGAGCAATGGATGCAGGCCTGGCATCAGGAATATCCTCAGTTACAGGGAAAGAAGGTTTTGATTCTTCCCGGTCGATTGACACGATTGAAGGGGCATCATGATTTTATTGAGATGATTATTCGTTTACGTACTCAGGGCGAGGATGTTTATGGGCTGATTGTGGGTGCAGAGGATCCCGGACGTAGATCTTATGCGCAGGAATTATATGACCGGGTGAATAAGGCCGGTTTACAGAATGTAATTGTCTTTACCGGAAACCGAACAGATATACGCGATATCTATGCAGTCTCTGATATTGTATTGTCTTTATCAATCAAGGCAGAATCCTTTGGGCGTACTGTTCTGGAGCCTCTGAATATGGGCGTTCCTGTGGTCGGTTATGATCATGGTGGGGTGGGGGAGATTCTGACGGAGATATTTCCACAAGGAAAGGTGCCGCTATCGGATAGGACATTACTGACCGACAAGGTGAAAGAAATATTGATCAATGATGTGACAGTAAATGCGCAATCGACCTTTGTGCTGGAAAAGATGGTAGATGAAACCATCGTGCTGTATCAGGAATAAAAGTATGCAGGCGTTTATTAATAAAGAGTGGTTGCAAGAGAATTATGGCTGGATGTTAATTGCATCCACTCTTTTTCTATTTACCACCAAG
>JAADJB010000016.1 GCA_013151035.1 Gammaproteobacteria bacterium | reverse complement strand
CAAATAGTCTTCAATGGTTGAATGCTGAAAATAATCTTGGTATTAGTGATACTCTGGAACAGACACAGACGAAACTGGCTGTAGGTATGGGTAATAACAATAATGGTAACTGGGATGATACGGAGGTACAAGGGAAGTTGAAATATATCGCTGACAATAACCTTGACCTTGAAGTTCATTATGTAGGTGGTGAAAAATTACCAGGTCTTGGGGCAGGCGATTATGTGGATCCAAATGGTAATGGCACTGTCAGGAATGATGGTGCTATTACTTGGGAATGGATTATGGCCGAAATGAAAAAGGGACAGGATATTGAGCTAATGACTAGTACTCATTGGGTTGTGCTGGAAGGGGTGCTAAGTTTTGGTAATATACGTATGTTTTCTTATAGGGATGATAATTATCAACATGGTGCAGCAACGACTGTGGCTGAAAGGGCAAAGCTTGATGATCGGCACACCTGGAGTTATTTCACAGATGGTCAGGTTAATATAGGGAATGGTAACGAGGTTCTATTATCAGCAGTTGCTGAATCTCCAGTGCCAGTACCCGCTGGTGTGTGGTTGTTTGGATCAGGTCTTATCGCTTTTGTCAGGCTTGCACATAGAAGGTCTTACTGAATAGTCTTACTAGACGGGGTAATAATTTTTTCGGGTTTGGTAAACAGGGCATCAATATCAACCTGATCGAATTTATAATTTGCGTTGCAAAATTCACAGCCTACCTCGATCAGTGATTGTTCCTGAAGGATGAAGTCCACTTCTTCCTTGCCCAGGGCAAGGAGCATGGAGGCAATGCGTTCATTGGAGCAATTACAGCGAAAATAGAGTGGCTCGGGATCAAACAGGCGAATATCTTTTTCATGAAAGAGTCGGTGAAGTAGATCTTTAACGGGTAGGTCAAGAATCTCATCAGGCTTTAAGGTGGCAGCCAGTTGCACGCTATTATTCCAGCTATCATCTTCGTCGGCTTCATCAGAAGGGAGTTCCTGCAGCAGGAAACCGGCACAGGTATCTTTATCAGAGGCGAGCCAGAGTTGGGTGTTTAATTGTTCGGATTGTTTAAAGTAATTCTCGATGGCATCCTTTAAGGTATCGCCTTGCAGGGCGATGATGCCCTGATAGGGTTCGCCCTGTTCAGGTTTGATGGTTATCAGCATCTGCGCATTACCAAATATATCCTGTAACTTGCTCTTGGGCACGTCACCTTTCCAGTGAGCAATGCCACGCAAAGCACCTTGTGCATTGGCTTGTGCCACCAGCAGGTGTAGTGGCCCGTCGCCTCGTACTTGTAAAATCAGTGAGCCATCAAACTTAATGGTGGCAGAGAGCAGGGCGCAGGCGGCTAGAGCCTCACCTAGGATTTGGCGAACATTGTCAGGATAGTTAGTACGTTCCAGGATGGCTTGCCAGCTGGCATTGAGGTGTACCATCTCACCCCGTACGCGGGTATTTTCGATCAGGAAGCGATGTAATAAATCATTGTTCGGCATAAGATGATTTCAAGGGGGCAGTGATTTCAAGAGCTCTGACCCCTTGAAATATATTAGATGAAGTAGCGTCCACCGCTGGCGATGGCAATGACTAATAAACCTAACAGGCTGTTGATACCAATCAGGGTGCGTATCTGGGCGATGGCCTCGCCACCATTGGGCCATTGTTCGGTGATGACGGCTTCCTTGAGTTTTTTATAAGGGCTGAAAAAAACGTGCATGTAGATCAGCACCATGAGGATGCCGAGGCCTGCCATGAGATGAACATACAATGGCGCGGCTGAAAATCCCTGCCAGATACTATAGGTCATCAGGTAGCCGGTGCTTAATAATAAAATTATGGAGAGCCAGACCAGCGGGAAAAAGTTATTGAATACGCCGACCCAGAGTTTGAGTCGTTGTGGGGGGTCAAGTAGCTCGGCAACGACGGGGCGCAGGCAGCGATGGGCAAAGATCATTCCGCCCACCCAGATTACGGCGGCGATGACGTGGAGTAATATGTATAAACTATTCATTGTTTGTACTCAGTTTTATGTTCTCTGTATTTTCGCACAGCCCTGTCATTCCCGCACAGCCCTGTCATCCTCGCACAGGCGGGAATCCATCTGGAACAGTGCACAAATCAGCATGGATCCCCGCCTGCGCGAGGACAGGGTTAAGTCATCGTTATTCAGCTCTTTTCCTTTGATATCTTGCTGCGGGCATTCTTGCCGGGACGTGGCTTTTTAGCCTTGCTCGTTGCGCTTTCCCGTGGTTTTTTACGCGCTGCCGATTTTTTTGGCTCACGTTTCTTGCTGGTCTCATCCTTCTTGCGAGCAGGTTTCTCAGCCTTTCCTACGCCCTGTTTCATCGGTTTGATGGCGAGCTTTTGACCGCAGACGTAGGCCTTGCGTAGATCCTTGATGACCTCGGGGGGCATGCCCTCGGGCAGGTCAACGGTACTGAAATCTTCATAGATCTCGATACCACCAATATAGCAACTGTCGATCTCGGCCTCGTTGGCAATCGCACCAACAATATTGGCGGGCATGACATCATCTTTTTTGCCAACGGCAAGGCGGTAACGCTCCATGACAATATCGGGGAATTCCTTGAGTGGACGTGCCTCACTACTAACCTCTTTAGGTGGGCGTTGTTTACCAGTGGTTCGTGGTGATCTTTCTGTTCGCGCCGTTCTTTCTGCTGGTTTGCCTTTACCTTTGGCAGGCCGAGGTTCCTTATCGGTGAGTAACAGGTGTTCACGACCCTGCGCCAGTTTCGCTAGTGCGGCGGCCATCTTTAATGGGTCGGCATCATATTCAGCCTGGTATTCAACCATCAGATCGTAAAATATCTGGTAGCTATCCTTTTCCAGAGTGTCGGTAATACGTTGCTTGAATGCTTCAATCCGTTTCTTGTTCAGATCTTTAGCTGTGGGTACCCGCATCTCCTCCATTTTTTGCTTGGTGGATTTTTCGATAATGCGTAACATTTTTTTATCACGACCTGTGACCAGGGTGATCGCATCACCACTACGACCGGCACGACCGGTACGTCCAATACGATGGACATAGGCCTCGGCATCAAACGGGATATCGTAGTTGATGACGTGACTGATACGCGTAACATCCAGTCCACGTCCCACCACATCGGTGCCTACCAGCACATCGATTTGTTTCTTCTTGAGCTTATCGACAATTTTCTCGCGTAGATTTTGCGGGATATCGCCATTTAATGCTGCGGCTCGATAGCCCTTGGCACTGAGTTTTTCAGCTAGTTCTGCCGTTGCGGTCTTGGTGCGAACAAAGATAAGTACCGCATCCATCTCCTCTGCCATCAGGATGCGTATCAGTGCATCGCTCTTGGACATGCCGGTGGGTTGGCAGAAGCGTTGATGAATAGTCGTTGCCGTTGCCGTTTTTGACTTGATCTTGATCTCAATCGGGTCTTTCAGGTAGTTGCGAGTAATCTTCTTGATGACCGCAGGCATGGTCGCTGAGAACAAGGCAATCTGTCGTTGCTCTGGTGTGTGTTCCAGAATCCATTCCACATCTTCAATGAACCCCATGCGTAACATCTCATCGGCCTCATCCAACACCAGGGTGCTGAGTTGATCTATTTTCAAGGTGCCCTTGCGGATGTGATCCATGACGCGCCCCGGGGTTCCAACCACCACATGCGCCCCTTTTCTCAGGGCATTAAGTTGTGGTTGATAGGCAGCGCCACCATAGACTGACAGGACATTTAGCCCCTTGATAAAGTGACCATAGTTCTTGAATGCCTCACCGACCTGTATGGCGAGTTCACGCGTTGGGGTAAGCACCAGTAATTGAGTCTTTTTGACGCTGGTATCCACATTGGATAGTATCGGTAAGGCAAAGGCGGCGGTTTTCCCCGTCCCCGTTTGTGCCTGCCCGAGGATATCTCTGCCATCCAGGAGTGCCGGGATGCTCTCGGCTTGAATCGGTGATGGAGTCTCATAGCCGATTTCTTCAATCGCCTTTAATACAGCCTCGGAAAGACCCAGGGATTGAAAATTAATTGGTTCATCCTGATTGGACATGTGTGTTACCTGTGGTGAGGGAAATGGATTAGTGTGTGTGAACGTGAACGTGACCGTGATCGAGCTCTTCTGTAGTGGCCTCGCGTACCTCTTTGACGGTGACATCGAAGTGCAGAATCTGACCGGCTAAAGGGTGGTTACCATTGATGGTCACGCCTTCATCGCCGACCTCTTCAATGGTGACAATCTGCATCTGACCTTCAGGCCCCTGTGCCTCGAATTGCATACCGGGTTTAATATCGTCGACGCCTTCAAAGGCCGCCTTTGAAACCTGCTGAATCATCTCGGAGTTAATCGGGCCATAGGCATCTTCAGGTTGAATGCTAGCCTTGAATTGATCACCTGCAGTTTTTCCATTGAGTTCTTTTTCCAGACCGGGAATCAGACTATTGGTATCGTGTAGATAGACCATCGGTTGATCATCGCTGGAGGCATCCAATGTTTGACCTTCATCATTGGTGAGTATGTAGGCGATAGAAACAACGCATTTGCCCTGAATTTGCATAAGTATGTCCTTCGTTATCTTTGAATTTGGATACATATCTATAGACCAACGTAGCTGCTAGACAAAGGTGTGAAGCAGGGACAGATAAAAGCGAGATTAGTGTGAGTTGGTTGTGACGATATGCGTTAATTAATCAATGAGTTGAGTATTTTAGCATATCGGATGTGTTTTGGGTACCGCAGCATTGGCATCCCCGGGCAGGTGGGGTTCAGCTTTGTTCCGGTGGTTCTGTTTTGTTGTCTTTAGCGCCAAATAATCGGCCAATAAAACGGAATACCTTCTTGATGCCGCGCCAGACCTTGGGTAGGAACCAGACCATAAATAGAATAAATGCAGCAAGGGCAGCCAGAAATAACCAGGGGTTATTGAGTGCTAGCCAGAGACCACCAATGACAGATATATCTTCGCCGATAGAGGCTGCCCAGTTGGTAAAAGGCTCGGGCGAGGTATTGATCAGGACGCGGCTACCACTTTTGGCAATATGTGTTGTGGCTGCCATGCCGCCGCCAGCAATGGCTGCTGCCAGTTCAATGGCGGCATTGGTGTCACCCACAGCGGCGGCTGCCAGCATGGCACCTGCCGGGATGCGGATAAAGGTGTGTATAGAATCCCAAGCGGTATCGACACCGGGTATCTTGTCGGCAAAGAATTCGACACCATACATCAGCCCGGCAGCACCGAGTACCAGTGGGTTTTCCAGCACCTGTAATTCAACAGGTAGATCAATGTTACCCGTACTGCCCATCCATCCCAGCATAAACAAGGTGGCGTAGAGATTGATGCCACTGGCCCATGAGGCACCCATGGTTAAAGCGATGATACCGGCGATTTGATCAAGATTTTCCATTAATAGAGATTATCATAACCCGGAGGGTTTGCGCGAAAACGCTTGTAGCCCCATTGATATTGTTCAGGTAGGTTGAGTACACAGGACTCAACCTCTTGGTTAACGGCCTGTACTGAGGTCTCGATATTCTTATCGTAGACCTCATCCGGGGCAGTGCGGAATACCAGTTTGTAACCCTGTCCTTTGGGCAGGCGCTCGCAGTAGGCAAAGAATACCGCTGCCTTGCTCTTGCGCGCCAGGCGTGACAACAACACCATGCTGTAGGCAGGGCGACCAAAGAACGGGGCGTAGACACCACTGCCCTCACCGGGTTCCTGATCTGGTAATACGCCAATGGTCTCACCCTTGGCCAGAGCCTGGTACAGGTTGCGTATACCCTTGGCATCAATGGCAACCAGGCGTGTCCCGGTGCGTTCCCGACCGGCGTGAATGAATGGGTCAATCGCCATCTGACGCGGTGGTCGATACAGGGTCGTCATGGGATACCTGGATGCTGCGTAGAGACCGGCTATTTCCCAGCAACCAAGGTGAGGCGTAACAAAGATGACACCTTTACCTTTTTTATAGGCTTGTTGTACGGCATCTTCATTGATGACCTCACGCACCAGAGGAACAATACGCTGGGCACGCCATTTCCACAGTGGGCCGATCTCGGTCAGGGCCTTGCCGGTTTCGATGAGACTTGTCTTGAGGATGCGTTGCTGCTCTAAGGTGCTGTGTTGAGGCAGGCAGGCAGCAATATTGATGCTGGCAATGTGGCGAAGTTGAGTGGGCAGGATGAACATCAACCAGCCAACTGAACCACCAATGGCGTGATTTATGCGTAAAGAAAAGAGGGAAAGGAACGATAATATCCCGTTAAATATGTATTTAATCAACCAAAATATCCTTGGTGCTTGTAATTAAGGCATAATGGATTATAACTTGATTAATTATCTTTAGATAAGGAAACATTGATTATGTCTGACAGTAAAATGGGTGGTCTGAGTCCGTTACAGGCGAAGCAGTTTCTGGACGATCAGCCCAGGGCGGTATTAATTGATATACGCTCGAATATGGAGTATTTGTTTGTGGGGCATCCGGCTGGTGCGGTGCATATCCCCTGGATTGATGAGCCGGATTGGACGATTAATCCTGATTTTGTTACCCAGGTCAGGATGTTATTGCTGGGTGGGGTGGCTGATCATGAAGGTAATGAGCAGGCGGCTATCGTATTGATTTGTCGTTCAGGAAAACGCTCGCTAGAGGCCGGTAAGGCCCTGCTTGATGCTGGTTTTTCTGAGATTTATCATGTAGATGAAGGCTTTGAGGGCGATCTTGATGAGCATCATCATCGCAGTAGTACAGGCGGTTGGCGTTATCATAATCTGCCTTGGCATCAATGTTAATATCCACAATGGGGCGAGATAGCGTTGACTACTTCGCTAGATGCTAATATAGTGGTGCGAGGATTCGGTACATGAATGTAGTATCGCGCCACGTAATATGCCCATGCGATGTGCTGTAGGTAGTACGCGTTGGAAGTGGGTTGTGAAAATAATTGTGCAATTAATGCACATGATAAACTTGAATAAATTAATAGTGTTGGAGGAGATTTAGAATGACTACACCTGAAATGGATGCATGGCTTGATCAGAAACTTGATGAGTTGTTGCCTAAGAAGATAGAAGCAATTGATGATGCAAAAACACCTGGCATGTCAATTATTGCAACAAAAGGTACGCTGGATTGGGCGTATCCCCCATTCATCCTGGCATCAACCGCTGCAGCATTGGGTTGGGATAGTAAAGTGTTCTTTACCTTCTACGGTCTGTTGTTACTGAAAAAGGACTTGTCACTGGAAGTGAGTGGTCTGGGTAATCCTGCCATGCCCATGAAGATGCCTTTTGGGCCACAGTGGTTCCAGAATATCGAATGGCCTATGCCTAACCTGATTATGGCCGGTATCCCTGGCTTTGAAAAAGTGGCTACCAAGTTGATGAAGATGACCTTCAAGAACAAGGGTGTTGCCAGTATTGAAGAGCTGCGTGGTCTTTGTATTGAAGCTGAAGTACAGATGGTTGCTTGTCAGATGACTGTTGATGTATTTGGTTTTGATCAGAATGACTTCATCCCTGAGGTTTCAGACTTTGTGGGTGCTGCTTACTTCTTGCCAATGGCGCGTGAGTCAGACGTTACCTTGTATATCTAGTACGATTCAGGTTTAAACCTGTATCAGGAAGGCGTACCCTTGGTTGGGTGCGCCTTTTTTATTGTCTTTGATACCGGGGAATCATTATGATTGGCAAAAAGAATATTGTGTTTGGCTTTATTTATCTGGTTTTTACCGCTGCTCTGGGGCCTTATATGGTGCAACAGTTCCCGGAAATTGTGTCTATGGGTAGTGACAAGAGGGTGCTGATGGCGGATCTTCAGTTGCTGGAGGCGAGTGATTTTGAAGACTCGGAGACACTGGAACTGTTGCCTACAGAGGAGTTGGCGCGTTTAAACACGCAGGCGATCCTTGCTGTGAACAAGGAGCAAAACTCTCGTTTGCATCTGGAGCAGGTCAAGTCGGGGCCACATGCGCATGGGAATCTGGAGGCCTTGTTGAATATTGTGGTGGGTATCGTGTTGTGTCTAGTAGTGTGTTCACCGTTGTGGAAGCAGTTGGTGAGCTGGTTGTTTATTGGCGGGGCCGTGTTGCATTCCGGCATGCTCTATCTGCGGGCATTTGATGTTGCCTGGGCTAATAATCTATTGGGCACGGGGCTGGGGCCGGTGTTTATCCTGACGGGTCTATTGTGTGCAGGTGTTATGGTATTGGTCTCCAGGTTGGAGCTGCCTTCTATTCCGACACAAGAATGATTGCCCTGTTACAGCGAGTATCCAGTGCTAGTGTTGATGTTGCAGGTGAGCGAATTGGCGCGATTGATCAGGGGCTATTGGTTCTGGTGGGTGTTGAGCGTGGCGATGATGAACAGAAGGTTGCGCGCTTGTTGCAGCGTATTTTAGGATACCGTGTTTTTGCAGATGAAAGCGGTCGTATGAACCGGAGTGTGCAGGATATCAAGGGGGGCTTGTTGTTGGTTCCGCAGTTTACCCTGGCTGCGGATACCAGTAATGGAATGCGTCCTGGCTTTTCAGGTGCGGCAAGTCCGGATGAGGGTAGATATTATTTCGATCTTCTGCTGGCCTCTGCACGTCAACAGCATGATGTGGTTGCCTGCGGGCAATTTGCTGCTGATATGCAGGTGGCTTTGGTCAATGATGGGCCGGTAACCTTTTGGTTACAGGTTTAATGAATCTACTCGGCAACCTTTTTTTGATCACGCAGACGTTTGCAACTGGCACCGGCCAGATCACAGAGTTGATCCATATCCTCAATCAGGATATGTTGTCTCTGGTTGTTGATTAGCCCCTCATCATGGAAGCGGGTAAACAGACGGCTCACCGTCTCAACGGCTAGCCCGAGATAATTGGCAATATCAATGCGTGACATGCTGAGATTGAATTCACGATCAGAAAAACCACGCATACTCAGGCGCTTGGAGATGCTGAGTAACAGGGATGCAAGGCGTTCTTCGGCGGTTTTTTTGCCGAGTAGCATCATCAGTTTCTGGTCTGTGGAGATTTCCTTGCTCATGACGCGGATTAATTGCTCGTGTAGAGAAGGTAATTTGGCACTCAGTTCACTCAGGCGATTGTAGGGGATGCGGCATACACTGGTTGTTTCTAATGCGCGGGCGGCACAGGGATGTGTGCTATCACTAATGGCATCAAGGCCAATGAGTTCGCCTGGCAGGTGAAAGCCAGTGATTTGCTCAGTCCCGTCTGCGGATGCGGAGTAGGTCTTGATGGAACCGGAATGAATAGCATAGAGGTATTGCAAGGGGTCACCGATTCGAAACAGGAAGTCGCCCCGGTGCAAGGGTTGGCTGCGTTTTACAATATTATTCAGTTTATCGATATCATCATCGGCAAGACCGAGTGGCAGGCAGAGTTCGTGAACGGTGCAATTTCTACAGTTATTGCTGATATCACGGAGGTTAATAGGATCATTGCCAGTTTGCTTCATGTGTATTGCTTAGTCCTATCTATTGATATGGATCAATTTTATATAAATAATGGCAGGGAATTATAGCACTTGTCGGCTGAATCGGGTAACAGTTAAAAATTAGTGGATTCAGTAAGTTATATGATAAATAATATCGGGTAGTGTAATTAACAGGAAATTGATGATGTCACAACGACAAGCGACGATTAGCAGACAAACCAATGAAACAAATATTTCCGTCAAGATTAACATTGATGGGAGTGGTGTTAGCAAGCTTAAAACCGGTATTCCTTTTCTGGAGCACATGCTGGAGCAGGTGGCTCGACACGGTTTGATTGATCTGGAGATTGATGCCAGTGGTGATCTGCACATTGATGCCCATCATACGGTGGAGGATGTGGGTATTACTCTGGGACAGGCTTTTGCCAGTGCCTTAGGTGATAAAGCCGGTATTCAGCGTTATGGTCATGCTTATGTACCGCTGGATGAAGCCTTGTCACGGGTGGTGATTGATTTCTCAGGGCGGCCTGGGTTGGAGTATGCGGTTGAGTATCGTCGTTCTATGATTGGTGACTTTGATGTCGACCTGCTCAAGGAATTTTTTCAGGCCTTTTGTAATCATGCACTGGTGACCCTGCATATTGATTGTCTGCGGGGTGATAATGCGCATCATATTGCCGAGACGGTATTCAAAGCCTTTGGTCGTGCCTTGCGGATGGCGTTATCAGCTGATGAGCGCATGGGTGGTGTGATACCATCGACCAAGGGTAGTTTGTAGGCTGATTGAAAAATATGCTCGGTAAGTGAGACCGGGGCAACCCCGGTCTCTTGAGTTAATGAGGTAGTGGTGAGTTTAATATGAGTTCGATAGTAATTATTGATTATGGAATGGGTAATATTCATTCTATAAGCAAGGCAATGGAGCATGTTGCCGATGCCAGTGTTTTGGTGAGTGCTGATCCTGAGCAGATTCTGCGTGCAGATCGAGTGGTGTTTCCGGGTGTGGGTGCGATCAAGGACTGTATGTCTGAGTTACATCGGCTGGAATTGGCTGCGGTTCTGCATGAGATTGCCGGAACCCGTCCGCTGCTGGGTATCTGCCTCGGGATGCAGGCATTGCTGGATCATTCTGATGAAAATGACGGTGTGGATGGTCTGGGCATATTTGCCGGGCAGGTGAAGCATTTTCCTGTTGCAAAGGATGCCTCGGGTGCGCTGTTGAAGGTGCCACACATGGGCTGGAATCAGGTGTACCAAACCGGACAACACCCGATGTGGAAGGGTATTGAGCAGGATAGCCGTTTCTACTTTGTGCACAGTTATTATATTGATCCGACTGATGCTAATGAGGCGGCTGGAATAACCACATACGGTCTTGAGTTTGCCTCGGTATTGGCGCGGGATATGTTATTTGCAGTGCAGTTTCATCCCGAGAAGAGCCAGCACGCGGGTCTACAATTATTATCCAACTTTGCAACATGGGATGGACAGGGCGGATAGAGTTATGGAGTTAGAGATTTTGTTGGGTTACGCTGTGCTAACCCAGCCTACTGTAGGTTGGGTTAGCGCAGCGTAACCCAACAAGAAGTAATTGAGGTAAAATAATGCTTTTGATACCCGCGATTGATCTTAAAGACGGCAAGTGTGTGCGTTTGCGTCAGGGTCGAATGGAAGATGAAACTATATTCTCGGATAACCCGCTCGACATTGCGCGGCGTTGGGTCGAAGAGGGTGCGCGTCGATTACACTTGGTTGATCTTAATGGTGCCTTTGAAGGCAAGCCAATGAATGCAGATGTGGTGCGTGAGATTGCGCATACCTTTCCCGATCTACCGATTCAGGTGGGTGGGGGTATCCGTACGCATGATACCGTGCAGACCTATCTGGATGCCGGTGTGCAGTATGTCATTATTGGCACCAAGGCGGTGAGTGATCCGGGTTTTATCCATGAGCTGTGTCGTGATTTTGCCGGGCATATTATTGTCGGTCTGGATGCCAAAGAGGATAAGGTGGCGGTAGATGGTTGGGCCAAGGTGTCGGATATGACGGTGATCGAGACCGCGCAACAGTTTGAACAGGATGGTGTTGAGGCGATTGTGTATACCGATATCAGTCGTGATGGCATGATGGCGGGGGTGAATGTTGAGGCCACTGCACGGCTGGCAAGTGCCATTAATATTCCGGTGATTGCTTCAGGGGGTGTCACCCGTCTGGACGATATCAGCGGTCTTTGTGCCGTGGATGGAACGGCGATTAGTGGTGCGATTATTGGTCGTGCGTTATATGAAGGTACCATTGATCTGGCGCAGGCACAGGCCCTGGCGGATCAGTAAACGGGTTCTATTTGGTGTGGTTTTAAATGAAAAAATATACCGGGTCAGTTCGAGACAGGCACCGCCTGTCTCTTGAGTTGACGGGATAATAGTGTATAGAGATTTATTATGGGTTTAGCTAAACGAATTATCCCTTGTCTGGATGTTGATGCCGGTCGGGTTGTGAAAGGTGTGCAGTTTGTTGATATCAGGGATGCCGGTGATCCGGTTGAGATCGCGCGGCGTTATGATCAGCAGGGTGCGGATGAGATTACTTTTCTGGATATTACCGCCAGTTCGGATCAGCGTGAGACCATTGTGCATGTGGTTGAGCAGGTGGCGGGTGAGGTCTTTATCCCGCTGACCGTGGGTGGGGGTATCCGTGAACTGGCTGATATTCGGCGTATGTTGAACGCGGGAGCGGACAAGGTGGGTATTAATACCGCAGCGGTATCACGCCCGGAGTTTGTGCGCGAGGCAGCGGATAAGTTTGGCTCGCAGTGTATTGTGGTGTCGATTGATGCCAAGCGTGTGAGTGCGGATGGAGAAGCGGATCGTTGGGAAATATTTACCCACGGTGGGCGCACCTCGACCGGGCTGGATGCACTGGAGTGGGCGCAGAAGATGGTCGCCTATGGTGCCGGTGAGATTCTGTTAACCAGTATGGACAGGGATGGCACGCGTGATGGCTTTGATTTGGCATTAACGCGCGCAATTAATGATCGGGTCTCGGTGCCAGTCATTGCCTCGGGTGGTGTCGGTAATCTGGATCATCTGGTGGCGGGTGTTCTTGAAGGTCATGCCGATGCGGTACTGGCAGCTAGTATCTTTCATTTTGGCGAACATACGGTGGGTGAGGCGAAGGCGTTCATGGCGGCAAAGGGTATCGAGGTACGTTTGTAGATGAAGGCTCTGGATGAAATTCAATGGACAGCGGATGGTTTGATCCCGGTCATTGCGCAGGACGCAGGGGATGGTCGCGTGTTAATGTTTGCCTGGATGAACAGGGAATCGCTGACGCTGACTATTGAGCATGGCAAGGCGGTTTACTGGTCGCGTTCGCGTGGACGGTTGTGGCGTAAGGGCGAGGAATCGGGTAATGAACAGATAGTGAAAGAGATGCGCCTGGATTGTGATGAGGATGTATTGTTGATAACAGTGGAACAACGCGGTGATATTGCGTGTCATACTGGACGACGGAGTTGTTTTTATCGTCGTCTGGAAGGGGATCAATGGGTGACTGTGGATGAGATTATTCGTGATCCTCGGGAGATCTATAATCATGAGTGATATATTGCAGCAGTTGACGGAGATCCTGGAACAGCGCAAGCAGGCTGATCCTGATAGTTCCTATGTTGCCAGCCTTTACGCCAAGGGTATGGATAGCATACTGAAAAAGGTGGGTGAGGAAAGTGCCGAGACAATTATCGCGGCAAAGAATGATTCAGATCATGAGTTGATTTATGAGACGGCAGACCTGTTGTTTCACGTTATGGTAATGTTATCTGCACGAGGTTTAGAATATACAGCGGTACTGGATGAGCTGGGACGACGTTTTGGTTTATCCGGTCTGGAAGAGAAGGCATCGCGTAGTGATGCAAAAGAGAGGTAGTAATGGGTATTAGTGTATGGCAGTTGTTAATTGTTCTCGCCATTGTGTTGGTGTTGTTTGGTGCCAAACGTCTGCGTGGTGTGGGCTCTGATCTGGGTGGTGCGATCAAAGGTTTCAAAAAGGCAGTGAAGGAAGGTGGTGATGAGAAGCCGGCTGAGAAATTATCCAGTGAGGATAATGTGATTGAGGGGGAAGTGACCTCTCGAGAGAAAGATAAGGTTTAGTGCGTTTAACGGGGGCGCTATTGAAGGTGTGTCTTTTGGGGTTCGAGACATGGAATGCCTGTCTTTATCAGATACACGCCGTAAATACGTCCCTGTAGGCTCGACAGCCGCGTCTATGCGGCTGACGGCATCTGATAAAGACAGGCATCCCATATCTCTTGAGTTTACGGGTCGTTGTTTGTTTTAACAATACAGTGTGATTAAGTCGTTCATTGGTGGTTTTGCCTAACGGGGATGACACGTTAACGGGGCAGTAATAAGGTCGTTTTTCATGTTTGATATTGGTTTTTGGGAAATTACGCTGATCCTGGTGGTGGCGTTGTTGGTGGTGGGGCCTGAGCGTCTGCCGAAGCTGGCGCGCACCTCGGGTTTGTGGCTGGGTCGAATTCGTTCGATGGTGCAGACGGTGAAGACGGATATTGACCGGGAACTGGCGGCGGAGGATCTGAAAAAGACCTTGAGTAAGCAAGCGGATTCGATAGGTATCCATGATATTATCGAGGAGACCAAGGAGTCGTTTAATGAGATTAAGGACTCGATGGCTGGTCTGGATAATACTCTGAATGAGAACCTGAGTGAAAGCTCGACACCGGCGGTAGCAGATAAAAAAGATGTGCAGGCGATTGACGAGAAATGAGTAAGCCAGGGGATAATGAAAGTAGTGATGTAGCTGAACAGCCCTTTATGTCGCATCTGATGGAGATGCGGGATCGTCTGTTGCGTGTGGTGATGGCGATATTGATTGTCTTTATCCTGCTGATGCCCTTTGCCAATGATTTGTATACGCTGCTGGCTGGCCCTTTGATGGCACAGTTGCCGGAAGGTAGTCAGATGATTGCTATTGATGTGGCGAGTCCCTTCCTGATCCCATTTAAGCTTGCCCTGGTGTTATCCATCTTTATTACCATCCCTTATCTGCTATCTCAGTTCTGGGGTTTTATTGCACCGGGTCTGTATACGCATGAAAAACGTCTAGCCTTACCCTTGCTGGTGTCCAGTTCGCTACTGTTTTATCTTGGTGCAGCTTTCGCTTATTTTGTCGTATTTCCATTGGTGTTTGGTTTTCTAACCACTGCCACACCGGAAGGTGTTTCGATGATGACCGATATCGGGCGTTATCTGGATTTTGTGTTGACCTTATTCTTTGCCTTTGGTGCTGCCTTTGAAGTGCCAGTGGTGACCTTTGTGCTGGTTTGGATGGGGATGACGACACCGGATGCACTGGTTGAGAAACGGCCCTATATTATTGTTGGTGCCTTTGTGCTTGGAATGTTTCTGACCCCACCGGATGTCATCTCACAGACCTTGCTCGCCCTACCGATGTGGCTGCTGTTTGAGCTGGGTGTTTGGTTCTCGCGTCACTTTATACCAGTGGATAAAGAGGATGCGCCCATTACTGAGGATGAGATGGATGCCGAACTTGATCGTGCCGAGGAAGAGGAATTACACGAGAGAGACAAGCCCTGATCGGTGTTGGTGCGCAATGCGCACCCTACCGGTGTGTATTTAGGGTAGGGTGCGTACCACGCACCAATGCGTATTTATTGTCTATAGCGCATGCGGGTGCCGTGCACGACGGAGAGTAAGATCTCTTCGGCACTTAATGCTTGTGGGAACCAGGTACCGGAGATCTTGGAGCCGTTGATGCTGACACCCTCCATGCCGGAGCTGCTGAAATCAATGCCTCTGAGATCGGCCTGACGAAAATAGCTGTGGCTGAAGTCGATACCCTCTGCATTCATATTGCGTAGATCCAGACCACGCATGTCGCAGTAGGTCATGTCGCATTCTTCGCCTTGTGCGCGCCGTTGATTGAATTTCTCGATATCCCCTTCACGCAATAACTGATACAAGGGATCTTGTTTAATGCTGACTTTCTGAACCTCATTCATCGCAAATTATTCCTTCACTTTGATTTTGATATCTTTAGGTACAGTAAAGGTAGCAGGAATAGGGTGATAATCATAGAGCTACTTAAGCCAAAAACCATAGTGATAGCGAGGGGTTGCATCATCTCGCTACCTTCACCAAAGCCAATGGCAAGTGGGGTGAGCCCGATGACGGTGGTTAGCGTGGTCATGAGTATAGGGCGTAGACGAATAGCGGCAGCAGAGGTAATGATGGTTATGAGCGGGCTATCTTCTTGTTGCTGCCGGGTCTTGATATATTCGACCAGGACGATGGCATTATTGACCACAATACCGGTTAGCATAATCATGCCCAGCCATACCGGCATGGATACGGCGGTATCACTAATAAACAGACCGCCACTGACACCAATCAGGGTGAAGGGGATGGTGAATAGGATGATCAGTGGTGCGCGCAGGGATTCATACTGGATAGATAAAACGACAAAGACGAGAAAGATTGCCAGTAATAACAGCAGGGCACTGGTATTTTTTCCGGCCTCCAGTGCGGTTAATGAACCGGCATCATACAGGCTATAGCCATCGGGCAGATTAAGCTTATTGATTAATTTATCAATCTCGATGTGAGCCTGCTCAGGAGATACCTTGTCATTGAGTGAGGCGGTGATTTCGATCATTCGACGTTGCTTGTTGCGTAGAATTTTTTCCGGCGCAGCCTGTAGGCGAATGGTGGCGACCTCGTTGAGTTGCACCATCTGTTGGCTGATCGGGGAGAAGATAAGCGTATCATGCAGGCGGGACAGTTGTTCATTTTGGGGTATGGGCAAACGTATGCGGATATCATATTGTTCATCATCTTCGATATACGCGGCAATCACTTTGCCCTCCAATGCAATTTGTAGTGCTGCAGCAATATCTTTTGTATTGATACCTAGCTCGGTTGCGCGTTTATGATCGGTGAGTATGTTGAGCTCTTGTCGTACGGCCTCACCAGAATAAGTGACGTTGGCCAGGCCCTTGACCTGTTCCAGTTGCTTGGTCAGTTTTTTCCCCAGCTGATTCAAAATACCCAGCTCATTACCTTGTATGCGCAGGGTGATATCATCTTCTCCGTGTCCCATGCGCAGGCCGCGTACGCCTGTTGCACGCATACGCACCTTGAATCCTGCTGAAGTATTTTTCGCTAGCTTGTCACGCATCTGTGCCACCCAGGCTGATTTGCTGATAGGGCGCTGTTTGACGGGTACCAGCTGGATATAAAGCGAGCTACGATTACTGAATTCACTCTGGCTACGACCAAAGATATAACCGCCGACAATGGTGAATACATCGGCAACATCCGGCTCTTGTAGCAGGAGTGTTTCCAGTCGTTTGATTTCGGCATCCATGGTATCAAGGCTAATACCCGCATCAGCGGTGACACCGACATAGATGCGTCCATCATCGGTGCCAGGTATAAACAGGTTGGGTGCGGAGGCGACGAAGTACAGGCTGGCAGCGAGTGCCAGTATCAGTGTGGTCAGGAACACGCGCCAGGCACTGGCATGGGTCAACAAATAGCGGAGTGATTTTTCATACCGGCTCGTGAGCTGTTGCATTCCGCTTCTGACCCATTTTTGTATCAGGCTCTCGCGCTGGGATAGATGGATACGGGCAGCCAGTGCGGGTACCAGGGTCAGTGCCATAATCATGGATATGATGATGGCGAAGGTGATGGTGAAGATAAGGCCGCTGAATAAGAGACCGATCAGTCCGCTGATAAAAAGAAAGGGGATAATGGCGGCAAGATTGGTTGCGGTGGAGGCGACAATGGCGTGGTTGATCTCCATTGCTGCTTGTTGAGTGGCCAGTTGCCTGTCTCCGCCCTGTGCCTGGTGACGGGAGATATTCTCCAGCATGATAATGGTGCTGTCCATGAGGATGCCGATACCGACTGCCAGCCCACCCAGGGTCATGATGTTCATGCTGAAGGAGGCGGCATTCATAAATAGAAAGGTGATGATGATGGATATAGGGATGGCGCTACCAATAATCAGCGTGCGTTTGATGTCGCCGAGAAACAGAAAGACAATAGCCATGGCTAACAGGCTGCCGATGATAGCCGCCATGCTGGCGTTACTCAGTGAGTATCGAATATAGATGGATTGATCGGTGACCCGCTGGAGAGTGATGTTATCGGGTAGTTGTTGGTTTTGTTGCAGCCAGGTAATCCTTTGTTTAACCGCATCGACTACGGCAACGGTGTTGGCACTGGGCTGTTTTTGTATGGATAGCTTGATGCCGGTATTTTGATTGAAGCGTACACGAATCCGTTCATCCTGATGGGTGTCGCGGATCTGTGCAATCTCGCTGAGAGCAATGTAATCATTATTCGGTAGTTTAATCTGCAGGTGCCGGAGATCATCCAGGCGGGTGATCGGGATATAGGTTTGGCTGGAGAACTCCCGCTCCGGGCTACTGACGCGCCCGGTAGGTTGTCTGTTGATATTGCTGCTTAGCGCCTCTTCGATGACTTTGATTGATAGCCCCAGTGCCTGTAGTCGTTGTGGGTCGGGCAGGATCTGTATCTCCCTGAGCAGCCCGCCACCGACCTCGGCAGCCGCGACACCCGGCAGGTTAATAAACCACTTGCTAAAGATCTGTTCGACCCAGTGGCGTAGCTCAATCGGATCTTTAAGGTCGGAGCTGATAACAAATTCAGCCACAGGGAGTTGGGATGGATCATATTTATAGATGACGGGTGGTTCGATACTGTCGGGTAAAAAGCGTTTGGCACGATCCAGGCGCGTGCTGGCATCGCGTAGTGCCTGATTGATATCAGTGCCGTAAGGGAAAGAGAGTGACACCGCGCTGCGACCTTCGCTGGTTTGTGAATAGACGTTATTGGCATCCTCGGTAATGGCGAGTTGCTCTTCCAGTTGGCGCGTAATCCTTTCCTCCATGATGGTGGCAGGTACACCTGGATCAAGGATACGGACACGAATCTCAGGATAGATAATATTGGGTAACAGGTTCACGGGCAGGCGTTGAAAGGCATAGAGCCCGATAATCAGCAACGCAAGCACCATCATGCTGATGCCGATGGGGTGATGAATGGACCAATGAGTGATGCGGTTGATCAAATCTAAATTCTACCTAGTGAAAGGAAATAGGGGATAGTATACCTATTAATTAGGGGTTCCGTTTTCTGTTGGTATGTAAATATCATAGAAGATAATAATTATTTATTAATGTCATATAATTATCATATAAGATAATAAAGTAGGTTGCTTTTTATGTTAATTATGCTAGTATTTTAGCTGTATTATTATCATAAAGGTTAATTATATGGGTGCTGAACTGCATAATTTAGTTGACGAGGCACTGGCGTTGGCTAAAGACCGGGGTATTAGTCAAAAGGAGTTGGCGGCAAGATCGACGCTGAGCGAGGTTGCGATATCCCGTTTAAAAAAAGCGGGTGATGCCAAATTCAGTACCTTGCTTGAGCTAGGAAAAAGCATCGGTAAAAAGCTGATTTGGGTTGATGATTCAGACCTTGCTTCCCTGGTTCAAAAAGGTGATTTGTTCTAATGCGGGAGAATAGTCATTAAGGATCGTAATGCAGTAATATGGACACGACTGGGAGGCCAGCCGTGCAAGATGGGTGTGCTAACGGTGACCGATCAGGCCTCTCGTTTTACCTATGAGACAGGTTATGAGCGAACTGGATTACGCGGTCTGGGTCTGATCTATCCACCTGATCAATTCCCCGGCACCATTGTGCGGGATCGCAGCGCGTATTTCGATCTTCACCCACCGCTGCAAAGCCTGGTTCCACCGAGGTCTGAACGTAATTTTCAGCGTGCCTTATTATTAAAATATCTCGAAAGCAAAAATATTATGACGGCCCCTGGCTTTGACACCGACTGGGCAATGTTGACGCTATCGGGTCATGGCGGTATCGGTCATCTGGATGTTTTTGATAGTGACGAGGCGGCACTTCAATGGTATGGCACCCCGGCTAAAAAAGGCTTGGTAGAACTGGATGATCGGTTCGGTTTTTCCTTAAAGGAATTTATGATCTGGTTTGATGACGATGCCAAAACGATTATTGATATCCTTGGTCCGACCCCGAGTGTGGGCGGGGCGATACCGAAATTAGCCTTATCTATTGATCGTAATGGATGGGATGGTCGCATTGGTCTGCCGACGCGTTTTGGTGATACAGATCGAACCGATATTTTGCTTAAACTGGAGAATACGTCATCGTACCCCGGTATTATAGAACTGGAGGTCTTGGGTTTAGAGATTCATCGAGCCGCCGGATTTGAAGTGCCTCGCTTTTGGCCGGTTGAAATAAATGGCTTGCGTGCGCTCGCGATTGAACGCTTTGATCGAACAGAGGCGGGTCGTCCGGTATTTATGGAATCCATTTATTCGATTCTTGCATCAGGCAGGAAATTAATCACTCATCATTATAGTGCGAGCTATGATTTGATTGGCAAGGCACTGGATAACCCTAGAGTGCAACTGGTTGCGGATCGTAAGGCAGCAAAATTATATCTATTAGAGCGTTTAATTCTGGCATTATTAACCGGCAATGGAGACCTGCATCTTGAAAATCTTTCCATTATTGATACGAGTGCCGGGTTAGCTTTTTCTCCGGTCTATGATCCTGTGCCCATGCGTGCCTACAGTCTACATAATATGCTGTTTCCACCGGGGATGTCTTTTGGTGATTACGGTGATATCCCGGAGGGTTCAAAAATGGATGAGCCTGTTGGGTTTAAAGCGGCTTTCATTCGATTTAATAAATCACTTGGAATATCGAAGAAGGTGTATCTGAATTCTGTGCAACGACTGATGGCTATCACACTGGGCTACCCGGATCGCATTAATAAATTAAAAACGGTGCCGGATGAAAATAAACAGAATCTAATTAAGATTCATAAAGACATCAGGCAGAGGTTTGATAGCGTGTATGAATGATCTGTTAAATAAATCTGACCCCTTTGACCTCCAGACCTCGCCGCCGTTGTCGCTTTATGTGCATATTCCGTGGTGTGTGCGGAAGTGTCCTTATTGTGATTTTAATTCTCATGCAGCGGTGGGTGATATTCCAATGCAGGCCTATGTGGATGCGTTGTTAGCGGATCTGGAGCAGGATCTGCCAAAGATATGGGGTCGAACCGTCACCACTGTTTTTATTGGTGGTGGCACGCCGAGTTTATTTAGTGTGGAGGCGATCGGGCGTTTACTGGAAGGGATACGTGCGCGGCTTAATTGTAAGCCGGGTATGGAGATTACGATGGAAGCCAATCCGGGCACGTTGGAGATTGGACGCTTTGCTGAATTTCGTGATGCCGGGGTCAATCGTCTGTCCATCGGTGTGCAGAGCTTTAATGATGAGATGTTGCAACGGCTGGGTCGTATACATGGTCGTGCCGAGGCGATACAAGCTGCTGAGCAAGCGCATTACGCCGGTTTCGACAGCTTTAATCTGGATTTGATGCATGGACTCCCTGGGCAGAATTCATTACAGGCATTGGATGATCTACAGACAGCAATAGACCTCCAGCCCGCCCATATTTCCTGGTATCAGTTAACGCTGGAACCCAATACTGCATTCTATCAGCACCCCCCTGTGTTGCCAGTAGAAGATATGGTGGATGCTATGCAGGAGCAGGGGCGCGACCGGTTAGCGCAGTATCAGTACGCGCGTTATGAGGTTTCGGCCTATGCTAAAGAGGGGTATCAATGCCAGCATAATCTGAATTACTGGCGCTTTGGTGATTACCTGGGGATTGGTGCCGGTGCCCATGGCAAGATTACGGATCTGGCAACACAGACAGTGGCACGCTACTGGAAGCAGCGTCACCCCCAGGCCTATATGGAGGCTGATCCCGTTTATCTGGCAGGTAATCGGGTGTTGGATGTACCGGATGTGCGTTTGGAATATATGATGAATGCCCTGCGTCTGACCGAGGGGGTGTCGGTGGCTGAATTTGTTCGGGATACGGGGCTGTCGGTGAATGACCTACGGACTTACCGACAACAAGCGATTGATAAGGGGTTGTTAGAGGTCGATGAAGAGGTATTGCGTGCAACATCGTTGGGACAGCGTTTTCTGGATGATCTAGTAGCGATGTTTATGTAACATTTCAAGGGGTCAGAGCTCTTGAAATGTTATTGGTTACCTACGGCTATTTCAAGAGCTCTGACCCCTTGAAATGCGCGCATACAAATCATGCTCATCGGCATCGGTGATAACCACATCGGCCCAATCCCCAACCTGCAAATGGGTATCATCAATATAGACCACTCCATCAATCTCGGGGGCATCGGCGCTACTTCGTGCGATAGCACCCTCATCGCTGACGTTATCTACTAATACCTGCATTTTACGACCAATCTTTCCTTGCAAACGGTTTGCGCTAATCTCGGCTTGTAATGCCATCAGGCGTGCCTGGCGTTCCTGTTTGAGTTCTTCAGGGACGGGATTATCGAGCGCATTGGCGCGCGCACCCTCGACTGCGGAATAGGTGAAGCAGCCGACGCGATCCAGTTGAGCCTCCTCGATGAAATCAAGCAGGGTGTCAAAATCGGCATCGGTCTCTCCCGGAAAGCCGGTAATAAAAGTGCTGCGTAAGGTGAGATCGGGGCATTGTTCGCGCCAGGATAGAATGCGTTTCAGGGTGTTCTCTGTTGCTGCCGGGCGTTGCATCGCCTTCAGGATTGGTAGGCTGGCATGTTGCAGGGGGATATCGAGATAGGGCAGGATCAGCCCCTCGCTCATCATCGGGATCAGTTGATCAACGTGTGGGTAGGGGTAGATATAATGCATCCGCACCCATACCCCCAGGCTGCCCAGGGCTTGCGCTAGTTCGGTGATGTGGGTTTTGAGCGGTCGTCCTTGCCAGAATCCGGTGCGGTAACGGGTATCGAGGCCATAGGCACTGGTATCCTGTGATACCACAAGCAGTTCCTTGACCCCGGCAGCAACCAGATTTTCGGCATCATCCATCACCTCGCCGATAGGACGGCTATCCAGTTTTCCGCGCAGGTCGGGGATGATGCAGAAGGTACAATGGTGATTGCAGCCCTCGGAGATCTTGAGGTAGGCGTAGTGACGTGGGGTTAATTTAACCCCCTGGGGTGGTAGTAGACTGGTATGCGGGTCATGTGGTGCCGGAACATGCTCTCTGATCGCCTGCATAACCGATTCGTAGGCATGGGGCCCGGTAATCGATAATACCTGTGGATAGCGTGCGCGGATCTGCTCGGCGCGTTTACCAAGGCAGCCGGTAACGATAACCTTGCCATTTTCTGCAATCGCCTCACCAATTGCCTCCATCGACTCCTCAACCGCACTATCAATAAAACCACAGGTATTAATGACGACCAGATCCGCTTGCTGATAATCAGGCGCAATTTGATAGCCCTCAGCACTCAGGCGGGTGAGTATTTGTTCGGAATCAACCAGTGCCTTGGGGCAGCCGAGGCTGACAAAACCGATACTAGGTGTGCTGCTAGTCATCTGAAAAACCTATATGTGACAAGTGGATAGATCATCTCTGTAATGTGTTTATTCACAATGTTGCGCCAAGCTATTGCATTTTTGTTACAGTACACAATTGATGCCTTTATTAAGCTATAAAACAACCATAACCACTTGAATTTAATGCATAAAACGACTGGTCATTTTTTGACCAATCTGTTTATTATATGCTAAAAAGTAGTGTTTAAATGGGGTTCCCTAGCTTTTATCCACAATGTTATCCACAGCTTTTGTGGATAACATTGTGAATCTATCGTGCAAGGCCTTATTGCTTGCGATATATGGTACCTTATTCGTGCTGATAACAATAATTAATGTGATGCGGGTCGGTGTCTATTTTTAGGCTGGCACAGGCCGGGGACATAGCAGGCTTTATCTGCTGTGCCCCCTCGAAGAGTTCCACGAACCCCCTTGGGCTAATATACTTGAAAAGTGCTTGTCGTGAGGGGAAAGTTCGCGTATTATTGCCCACCTTTCCCGAGTATGGATCTGGCAGTGGTCGCCATGGTCGCTCAGGGGCGCTAAAGAGGAACAAGTGATGAAAGCAGATATACATCCTGCGTACGATACAATTAAGGTAACCTGTAGCTGCGGTGATAGCTTTGAAACATGTTCAACCGCGGGTAAGGATTTAACTATTGAGGTGTGCTCCAAGTGTCACCCTTTCTATACAGGTAAGCAGAAGGTACTGGATACCGGTGGTCGCGTTGATCGTTTCCGCCAGAAATATGGTATGGGTGGTTAAGGCTTGTATGCAATAAAAAAAGGGGGTGTCCTGTTGCGGGGCACCCCTTTTTTGTGGCTGCTGACTTTATTATTTACCCAGACCTTAGCGGCAGAGGTCTTGTGCCCGCCGGATCGAATTGATGAGCAAGCGCGGGTATCAAGGGTGGTCGATGGTGATACCGTGTGGCTAACGGATCGCCGTAAGCTGCGTTTGATTGCCATGGATACCCCGGAGATGGGGCGTAAAGGGCGAGCCGCTGAACCCCTTGCTATCCGCGCCAAGGATTACCTGCATCAGTTATTGGCTGCACAGAAATACCGGATATCGCTACGTTATGATCTGGAGCTTAAAGATCGTTATAAGCGTACTTTGGTGCATAGCTATTTAAGCGATGGTAATAGTATAACGGCCTTGTTATTGTCGCAGGGCTTGGCATCACTGTTGATTGTGCCGCCAAACACCTGGAATTTTGAGTGTTATCAGCGTGTGGAGCAGCGCGCACGTAAACAGCGTAAGGGTATCTGGGCCTTGCCTGCATTTCAACCGCGCTCAGTGCATACGCTGACCCCTGAAGATGGTGGGTTGCGGATTGTGCAGGGTCGGGTCAGGAGTGTGGTCAAAAGTCGCAAGAATATCTGGCTGAATATTGGAGATGATTTTGGTGTGCGTATTCCACTGAATAAGCAGCAGTATTTTACCCGCTATGATTTGTTGAGCTTTAAAGGTAAGCGGCTCGAGGTCAGGGGTTGGTTAGTGCAACGTAAGGGACGTTGGCAGATGACGATATCGCATCCAGTGGCATTAACAGTGTTGCATTGAGTTGAACCACGGTTTGGAGTGTTTGTAGGTCGGGTTAGCGTAGCGTAACCCGACAAAGAGGGTATTAATATGCCGATTTTTATTAGCGGCCTAAAATTATTTATTGTCATGCTCCTGCTCCTGCCAACGGGTTGTGCCGTCAATCCGGTGACGGGTAATCGTGATTTTGTGCTTATGACCGAGCAACAGGAGATTGCCCTGGGACGTAAGATGCATGCCCAGATCCTGAAGGAGATGCCACGTTATGCGGATGTGCGGCTGGCACAGCGGGTACAACGAGTTGGAGAGCGTCTGGCACGCAACAGTCATCGTAGTAATCTGGTCTATCGTTTTACCGTGGTGGATAGTACACAGGTGAATGCCTTTGCCCTGCCGGGTGGGTATATCTATATTACCCGGGGTATCCTGGCCTACCTGAATTCGGAGGCGGAGCTTGCCGCAGTGCTGGCGCATGAGATTGGTCATGTCACAGCAAGGCACGCGGTTCAGCGACAGAGCGCAGCAACGGCGGCAGGTATAATCGGTGCCATTATTAATGCAAAGGTGGGTGTGCGAGGGATCAATCAGCTTACCCAGTTATTAGGGGGCGCGTTGTTATCGGGGTACGGGCGTTCACAGGAGCTGGAGTCTGACCGCCTGGGTGCGGCGTATCTGGCGCGTAGTGGTTATGATCCACAGGCAATGTTGGGAGTTATTCGTCTGTTGAAGAACCAGGCACTCTATGCCAAAAAGGTATCGGGGACAGATAAGGGGAGTTATCACGGTCTGTTTGCGACCCATCCCGATAACGATACCCGTCTGCAAGCGGTGATTGCAGCGGCTAATTCCTTGCGTACCGACAGACAAGGGCAGGTGGGTCGTGATAGTTACCTTCAATGGATCGATGGTCTGATGTTTGGTGATAGTGAGGCGCAGGGGATTCGCCGTGGTAATCGTTTTTATCACCAGGGGCTGGATCTTGTGTTGACCTTTCCTCAGGGCTGGCGCCTGATAAACAAGCCACAGCATGTGTTGGCGCGTAGTGTCGATGGTAAGGGTGTGGTGCAATTCTCGATGCAGGACATTAATCGTCGTATCTCACCGCGTCAGTTTATGCAGGACCGTCTGGGGCTGAAGCCATTATTTAATGGACGTGTCTATCGGATACGCGGGCGGTCGGCTTACACGGCAATGGCATGGTCGAATTCACCCTTTGGTCGTCGTCTGGTGCGTTTTGTCGTAGTATTTCGTAAGGATCAGGCAATGATTTTCTCTGCGGTGAATAGTGATTCGAATAATGCCAGACGTTATGACAAGGCGTTATTTGCCCTCGCGGAGTCGCTGCGTGGTCTTAAACAGAGTGAGCGTAAACTGGCAAAGGCGCAACGGATTGGTCTGATAAGAGCCACTCGAAATACCCGTTTTCGTCAGTTGGCACGTCAATCATCGCTTTCTGATCGAGCTGAGGATCAACTACGCCTGATTAATGGGCGTTATCCGAAGGGTGAACCGAGGGTTGGTGAGTGGCTGAAAATTATTAGGTAGGGTGATGAGATGGTCTCCTCCCCCCTTTAATACGGCGTCGTAATGCGCCATGATGGAAGTTCAACATACCATCAACATAAAGAAA